>CALGPA010000064.1 GCA_937960795.1 uncultured bacterium
TCTTCCAAGATTGAGCGAAACTCGTCTTCCCCATTGCCGGTGAGCAGGAGAATGCTCTTCATGCCGGCATTGTGGGCAAAGCCGATGTCGGTGGCGCGATCGCCGATCATGTATGAGCGTGCGGGATCAAAATGATGCTGTTTTCTTGCTTGCTTAAACATCCCGATCCCGGGTTTGCGATCTTCGTGGTGGACATTGTAGGGCTCGACTATCCCGTCTCTGTGATAGGGGGCATGGAATATGCCGTCCGGGTACACTTTTTCTGCGCTGAGCAGATCCTGCATCTTTTGGTGCACCTTTTTCAGATCATCGGGGCTGAGATAGCCGCGGGCAATGCCGCTTTGGTTTGTGACAATGAAGATCAAAAAGCCCATCTCACTGAGAATGCGGAGAGCCTCACCAGTTTCAGGATAGAGATGATAGATCTCGGGATCCTTGATGTAGCCGAATTTGTCGGGACTGATGGTGCCGTCCCGATCCAAGAACACTGCGCGTTTAATATCTTTTGCTATCACGTGTCTGAAACCTCAGTGCGTCAGGGAATTGGACATTGAAGAAGACAATGCGGTAATCCCAATATTCATTTCGTTTTGTGAAGGTAAAATCCAGCTTCCAGCAATGCAGATCTCTGCTCAGAGCAATGCTTTGAGAGATCAGCTCTTTGTCTTTGAGGTTGTAGTAGTTTGAGTATGAGATCGAAAAATTGTCTGTGAGCTTGAAGCCGGCATTCATCCTGAGATTGGAAGTTCTGCTTTTTAGCAGGCTCTTGGGGGCAAACAGATCGTGGGTGACGCCTATATTCCAGGATTCGCTTGAAGTTCTGGATTGGGGGCTGTCCACTTCACCGCCAAAAGCAGAAAAACTGCGGTTTTTGGGCTGCGGAAAATAGTCTGTGTATGGGGCGTTGCCACTTAGGGCAATAGTCTGTGAGAAGTATTGGTTTTGCACGGCAAGATCATTCGCGCTAATCGCATAGGTATCTTGGATCAAGCTAAGGCGATTGCTATAGTTCATGCTCAGCCCATCCAGCTTCCAGCCATTGTTTTCGAGGGTTCCCAAGCGAAATGCTCCCGGACGGAAGGCAAAGCTGTGGGTGAGATTTCCAAAAGGCTTGTCCGTGTTTTTGAGGTTTGCCGAGATGCGACTATCCCAGCTAAAGAGATCGTCTATCTTTCGTTCGGCAGAGCCGTGGCCGAACTTCATCTGCCATTTTTGGGAAAGACCAAAGCTAAGATTCGCCTGTTCTTGATTTCTCCTAACTGAGACTCCACCAAAGGAATAGAAGCGCTCATTGTCGGAATGATCAGGGATATAGGTGAGCCCCACGGATGGAGTCATAGTGTGGCGAATCGCAGAGACAAAGGCTTCCTCAAAAGTCCTGATGCCGTAGATATTGAAGCTGCTATTGATCGAGGCAGAGTAGTCGTTTCCTCTCACCCATTTCTTGTTCTCGCGATCTCGATCAAACCAAACTTCGCTATAGTCTACGCTTTGCCTGAGATTGAGCCAGCCGCGATAGTTGAAGCTATTTGAGAGCCCCATGGATTGGCGGATGCCGGCGTGATGCTCTACGAGATATCTATCGGGATCATCGGGATCAGGCGTGTTTGCCCAGAT
>CALGPA010000065.1 GCA_937960795.1 uncultured bacterium
CGAGATTTTTCTTGACAGGTAAGTGGCTATTTGGCGGAATGACCAAATATAGAAGACTAAGGAGCTAAGCATGTCTGATAGAGAAAGATATACATACATGGCAGCTGTGATGAAGGCTTTGGCGCATCCCACTCGCCTTTTCATCATAGATGAGTTGGAGAAGGGGCCCCGCAATGTCAGTGAGCTTACAGATCTTGTGGGCATTGATATGTCTACTATGTCTCGCCATCTTGCCACATTGAAGCAAGTGGGCATCATTGGCTATACCAAGGTAAACAATCAGATGATATATCGTCTCTTATGTCCATGTGTGATGGATATGCACAAGTGTGTCGTCAAGATTAAGGAACAGGAGGGTAAACGTGAAAGTTAACTGGAAAGAAATCAAGATCTTGGGGATTATGCTGGGAGTATTTCTGGCGGCGTATTTTGTACCATTTGAGTCTGCCCGGTTCAAGGGCGGGATCTTGGAAGCATTTTACATGCTCCAGGATTATGCGCGATTGCATGTGCTGCTTTGCTTGATACCGGCGCTCTTCATTGCCGGAGGAGTGAGCGTCTTTATCAGCAGCGCCAGCGTGATGAAGTATCTTGGGCCGGCAGCCAAGAAAGCAGTGGCATATGCTGTGGCATCGGTATCAGGCGCGATCTTGGCGGTCTGCAGTTGCACCATCTTGCCTCTTTTTAGCGGAATTTACAAGCGTGGCGCGGGCTTGGGTCCGGCGATTGCTTTTTTATATTCCGGTCCGGCGATCAACGTCCTTGCCATCGTGATGACAGCGCGCATATTGGGACTTCAGATCGGAATTGCCAGAGCCGTGGGCGCGGTGGTGTTTAGCATCATCATCGGGCTCATTATGCATCTGTGGTTTCGAAAAGAAGAAACAGAGCGGCAGAAGAATGCTGCCGGCTTTGGTGGAGATGAGGAGTCCCGCCCCTTGTGGCAGACGATCATCTATTTTGCCTTGATGATCTTGATTTTGATCTTTCTAAATTGGGCAGAGCCAAATAGCGCTACGGCTGCTGGATTTGTGGTCTGGGCATACGGCTGGAAGTGGGTCATATCTGCGATATTGGCACTGCTTTTGGGCGTGACATTGCACTTGTATTACGGATTCAAGCTATGGAAGGTGATATTGAGCACGGCAATAGTCTTGACGGCCGGGATTATCTTCCCGGGACAGCCGTTGATTGCTTTTGTTGCGGGGATATCTCTCTTCAGTCTATTTTTGGCGCTGGAAAAGGGAGAGCTGAGGGATTGGTTGGGCTCCACATGGGATTTTGCCAAGCTCATCATACCTCTGCTGTTTTTAGGCGTGATGATAGCAGGTGCGCTTTTGGGGCGTCCCGGTTTTGAGGCTTGGATGCCATCTCGATGGATAGAGATAGCCGTGGGCGGAAACTCGCTTTGGGCAAACTTCTTCGCATCGATATCGGGAGCATTCATGTATTTTGCCACACTCACGGAGGTTCCGATCCTTCAGGGTCTTCTGGGAAGCGGCATGGGTAAAGGACCGGCATTGGCGCTTCTTCTGTCCGGACCGGCACTATCGCTGCCCAGTATGTTGGTGATCAATACCGTCTTAGGATTCAAGAAAACCGCTGCCTTCATTCTATTGGTGGTGATCATGTCCACCATCACCGGATTTGTCTTTGGGGCAGTTTTTGGATAGATAAACAGCTAAAAGGAGAAAAAAATGATTATCAAGATATTGGGCACCGGATGTCCTAAGTGTAAGAAACTGGAGGAAAATGCCCGTCAGGCCGCGAGCGAGCTCGGCCTCACAGCCGAGATCGAGAAGGTCGCTGATCTGGATGATATCATGGATTATGGCGTGATGATGACTCCCGCGTTGGTGATAGACGAGAAAGTGAAATCCAGCGGCAAGGTGGCATCAGTCGATGAGATCAAAGCCATGCTCCGGCAATATTAGAGTAGCGACAGATGAGCAGATTCATACAGAGCGAAGGGCTTGACGGATGAAGAAGAAAGTCCTCATTCTCTGCACCGGCAATTCCTGTCGCAGCATCATGGCAGAAGCTATGATCAATCACTATTTGGGCGATCGCTATGAGGCATATTCAGCAGGAGTGTCGCACTCGGAGGTGAATCCCATGGCTATCAAAATCTTGCAGGATATGGGCATTGAGACTGCCGGTTTTCGCTCCAAGAATGTCTCGGAATTTCTAAAAAGAGATGATCTGGACTTGGTTGTAACAGTCTGCGATCACGCCAAAGAGAGCTGTCCTGTATTCTTAAGACCCATAGCTAAGCTTCACATCGGAATCAAGGATCCGGCGCCATATACCGATCATCCTGACGCCCTAAAATACTTCCGGAAGACCAAGGAAGAGATCATGAGCAAAGTGATCTCATACCTCATGGGAGAGCTATGATTCCGGGGATTCGAGAATATTCGATTTCTGCTGCTGGATATGCTGATAAAACTCCTTGACAGATAGCTGCTTTTTCAAATCTTACAGATCAGCATTCAAATAAAGTCAAGGAGATATCGTGACAATGATCAAATCATCGATTGCTCCGGATGGTAGAGAATACCCTCTTCCTACCGAAGAAGAAAACGAGCAGGAACGAAAACTTTTGTTGGACATCACCAAGGAGCAACGAGCCCTTGGCAGAAAGATTGTAGCCGTGCAAGGCTTGGGATTTGTAGGTTGTGTAATGGCTTCCGTGGTGGCAGACGCCACTGATAAAGACGGCAATCCCATCTACTTTGTGCATGGTCATCAGCGAGCTTCCAAGCGTTCATTTTGGAAAGTGCCGGTGATCAATAGTGGAGTGCCGCCGGTGAGTTCCTCGGATCCGGAAGTGCCCGAGATCTTTAAGAGAACCGTCGTAGAGAAAAAGAACTTCCGAGCCACGAGCGTCGAAGCGGTCTACTCCATGGTGGATATCGTGGTGGTAGACATCCAATTGGACGCTACAAAGCCGGCTTTTGGGCAAGCGGAAAAAGGATATTGCGACATCACCGCCTTCCGTGAAGGCATCCGCATGCTGGGGCAAAACATCGATCCCGGCTGTCTGGTATTGGTTGAGACCACCGTGCCTCCGGGAACTTGCGAGAAGGTCGTCAAGCCAATCCTGGAAGAAGAATTTACTAAACGCGGCATTGATATCTCCACGAATCCACCCTTGGTAGCACACTCCTATGAGCGCGTGATGCCGGGTGCCAAGTATGTGTCGTCTATCCGGGATTTTTGGCGTGTGTTTTCGGGTGTGAACCCCAAAAGCATAGAATTATGCAGAGAATTTCTAAGCAATGTGCTCGATGTGGAGAACTATCCACTCACTCAGCTGGACAATACCAATGCCAGTGAGCTTGCCAAGACGATGGAAAATAGCTATCGTGCCACCAACATCGCGCTTACCTTGGAGTGGGCTCGTTTTGCGGAACAGATCGGGGTCGATATCTTCAAGGTGCGAGACGCGATCCGCAAGCGCAAGGGGACTCACGACAATCTTCTGCGTCCGTCTTTGGGCGTGGGTGGATATTGCCTCACCAAGGATCCGGTTTTAGCAAATTGGGCGATGGGCGCTCTATTTGATGTGCCCGGGCAGCTTTCGGTGGCGATCAACAGTGTGAATATAAACGATACCATGCCACTACATACTATCGATCTGATCCGTCACGAACACGAAGATCTGAAGAATCTCAAGATCAGCGTCTTGGGCGTCAGCTATCTGGAAAATGTGGGAGATACTCGCCATAGTCCTTCCAAGACATTGGTGGAATTTCTGCGCAAAGATCTAGCGCTGGTGCGTGCTCATGACCCCTATGTGGAGCACTGGGACGAGCTGGAGGAAGTGGAGGTGGAAAAGGATCTCCCTGCGATGCTCGAAGGCAGCCAAGTGGTGATCTTTGCCGTTGGTCATGATCAATACAAGAATCTTGAGCCCAAGGATCTGATCGATATGTGCAAGACCAGACCTCTGATTATCGATTGCTCAAACTTCCTTGATGACGTCAAGATCAATAAGTATAAAGGCTTGGGCTGCAAAGTGCGCGGCGTGGGCAAAGGACATATAGTTTAGCTGTATATAACCGGTTTAGCATTGGGTCGGGAGCGGGATAGCCATCTTCCGACCCATCCTTTGTAAGTGGATATGATATGGATTTTCAGGATTTTGATGGTGATGAGATCGGGATCAAGGAACTATTGCGGGAGAGCATAGCTCAAAGCATCCCGGGCAGCTTTTCCGAGCACCCGAGCGATCCCTGTTTTATTGCACGTGCATACTATCCGCTAAAGAGCCGGGTGGAGGATCTTCCGCTCTATCCCCAAGGGATTCCTCATATCATCCGATCCTGGGCGGGGCTTGAGGGGGATTATCAGCGCGAGGATATCCTCTTTTTGGATCTGGAAACGACCGGATTGGGACGCGGCGGGAATCTGGCTTTTATGATCGGGCTCGGCTATTATGAAGGCGAAAGCTACGTCGTAGAACAGATCTTTCTTCCGGATCCGGACGCGGAGGAGAATAGCTTTGATCGGCTGCGCGAGCTCTGTGAGAACCACAGCCTCCTTGTGACCTTCAATGGCAAGACATTCGATGTCCCCGTCCTGGAATCCCGGCTATTGTATCATCAGATTTGGCTTGACCTGCGCGGGATTGAGCATCTGGATCTTCTGCATATTGCACGCAGACTCTGGAAGCGACGTCTAGCCTCCTGCGCTATGGAAAGCCTTGAGTTTTACCTTCTGGATCAGAGCAGGGACCACTCTGAAGATATCCCCGGAGCGCTGATCCCTCAATGCTATCTGGGCTATCTGCAGACTGGAGACGTCAAGGATATCAACCGCATCTTTGGGCACAATCGATCGGACATCCTGCACACTGCCGCGCTTTTTACACTGATCTGCGACAAATGCTTTTATCCTCCTCAAGATGGCATGGATGCGCGCATAGATTATCATGCTCTGGCAAGGCTATACATCGCTCAGGGGCAGGAGGATGTGGCAAAGCGGATCCTGCTGGATCTCTTGGCGGCAAGTGTGATCACGGCAGATATCCTCTATGAACTGGGGATGATCTACAAGCGGGAAAAGGACATTGAATCAGCGCTTCAGAGTTTTGAAGTGAGCGCAGATCTGCAGCATCATAATGCCATGCTGGAAGCTGCCAAGATCTTGGAAAAAGCTAAGGAATATGACAAAGCGCTGAAGCTCAGCGAGCGTTTGATGGCTCTACAAAGCAGTGCGGTTCCGATCAGGGAGAGCCTTCTAAGGGATCTTCAAAAAAGAATAGATCGGCTCCGAGGCAAAATCGAGCGGCTCGCCGCCAAAGCACCTACGATGCACTGATCAAGCGGGATCAGATCTCCTCTGCGTCTTCTCCATAGATGGCCTTAAAGCGCTGCTTGTCAATCTCCTTGGGAAGACCCTCAAAGGCTTTGATGCCATCCTTGAGAGCGAGCACTTTGTTGCCATAACGACGCGCCAAAGATAGGAAGTGCAAGGAGCAAATCACCGCAATCCCTTCCCGATTGATCTCCGCCAGATATTGCATGATCGAATCCGCTGTGGCGGGATCAAGGCTGGCGACGGGCTCATCAGCGAGGATGATCTTGGGCTCCTGCATTAGGGCTCGGGCGATTGCCACGCGTTGCTGCTGTCCGCCGGATAGCTGACGCACCTGCCGCTTGGCAAAATCCTGCAAGCCAACCCGCTTGAGATTGGCATAGGCAGAGTCTATCTCATCCTTGCTATATGGCGAGCCCAGATGGTGATAGCCCAGTCTTCCGCTGAGCACATTGGTGAGAACTGACAGGTTCTTGACTAGGTTAAATTGCTGGAAGATCATGCCGATATTGCGCCGATAGTGCCGGAGATTTGCGCCTTTGAGCGGCATGATGGATTGACCCTGATAGATCACGTCTCCCTTGGTGGGCTCGATGAGACGATTGATACAACGCAGGAGCGTGGATTTTCCGCTGCCGGACAGACCCAAAAGGATTACGAAGTCTTCATCGCGTACGACAAAGGAGAGGTCGTTTACAGCAAAGCTCTTACCGTCATAGCTTTTGTAGAGTTCTTTTACTTCCAACAAACTCACTTAAAATCGCCTTCCATCATTTGAGCATTGTCTCAGGATCCATGTCCATGGCTTTGAGGGCGGTGCGAACCACATCATAATCCGCATCTGTGGCATATTCCAGGCTGTCCACATCATAGAGCGCTTTGAGAGTCTCGTGCCCTGCCGGACTCTGGGAGAAGGCGTATAGAGCATCAATGATCTCTTGCTCCAGATCTTCCGGGAGATTGCGGCGGAAAGTGACTGTATCATTTGGGATCCAATCCGTGAAGCCTACGATGCGCACTTTGTCGAAGATGTCCGGGTGCGTTTCATAAAGCTTTTCCCGTGCGTCCATGGGCTTCCCGGTCTCATCTTCGGGGCTCCAGTATGTCGTGGCGACATCTGCTCTGCCGCTATATACTGCCAAGATCGCCTGAGGATGCCCGCCGGCAAAGATGTGATCCTTGGGCGTGATCCCTTTCTGCTTGAGAATGGCGGAAGGATAGATGTATCCGGAAGTGGATGCGGCATCCGTGTAGGCGATGATCCTGCCCTGAATATCTTCGATGGATTGGATCTCGGGCTTCATCGCGACAAACTGTCCACGGTAGTTTTTGAGTCCGTTTCGCACGGTGATGAGGCGGACATTTGCATCATACTTTTGCTTTGCCAAGACATAGGCATAGGTCGGCAACCAAGCGATATCGGCTTGATAGCTGCCCAAGGCCTCGATGACGGCGGCATAGCTTGTGGGAACTGCTACCTTGAAGTGATATCCGGTGGCCTCATGCAGTGCATCAGCGATGGCTTCACCACTGGCGACCACCTTGCCGGCTTCCAAAGAGGGCACAAAATACATGCGGATGGGCTTCTGTTTGCTACCCAGCTTCTTGTTTGCATTGGCTATCCGGGTATCCTCGCTTTGGCACCCAAACAGCGCCAAAAGGATCAGACCAAGAAATATAACGTTTAGTCTCATATTGCTATCATCTCCATAAAAAAACATAATAATCACCAAATGCCCATAGCCCCTCTTGGTCAAGAAAAATCTCAAACACCGATCTCACTGAGAGATCCCCGAGAGTCCTTGATGCCAATGTTGATGTTGCCATTTCCTGGCTTCAAAGCCACGCGGGCGGATAAACAAGAAATATTTGATTGACGGATTATCAGCTTCTGACAACAATGCAAAAAGTGAGTTTTGGCACTTTGTCGCTGCAAGCGGTGGATCTTTGTGAGATCTGCCGGAAGACTTAATCGCTATTGTGCCACACTCCTCTGCCAGAGATTGGAAGATATACTATAAAAAGCAAGGAGATAACCATGCTAAAAAGAACGATTTTATTCTTAATCATCTGCCTGAGCCTGACCTTGGCTTGGGGACAAGGACTCGAGACCTTTGATAATCTTAGCTTGACCGGTACCTCATATGCAAATGGCACTTTTCTGGGGCAAGATGGCTCAGATTGGACTTATGTACAGTGCCGCGGAGACTATGATATCGACGAAAATGCACTGATGATTGGAAGGGATAGAACACCTCAGTCAAACTTCTATTCCGGAACGATTGATGGTGGGATTGGGAGTCTTAGCTTTGACTATATGCAGGCATTTAGCACAGACGTGAATATGAATGTCTTGGTCAATGATGTGGTGGTGGGCAATGTCACCAGCAGCAGTCAACAAGGGATCATCCTGAGCTCCGAAACCTTTGTAGTCAATGTAGAGGGACCTTTTGTTCTCAAATTTCAGAACGTAAATAACAGCGATGGACAAGTAGTGATCGACAACATCAGTTGGACCGGATATACCGGCACCGGTGATCCCTATGCCTCGACCCCGGTTTTTGATCCTCCTGCCGGCACATATTTCAGTGCTCAGAATGTCAGCATCACATCTGATACCCAAGGCGCTTCAATATACTATAGTCTGGATGGCAGCACTCCTGATGATCAGAGCACGCTCTATACCAGCGCCATCACCATCTCTGAAACTACCACTTTGAAAGCGATTGCCTATGCTCCGGGGCACAATCCCAGCGCAGTCCGCACAGGAGAATATGTCATCCCCACTCCGGCTTATGCCGCACTCCCATATAACGAGACCTTTGATAGCGACTTGGGCGATGCCTATGCCTTCAGCGTCCTGGGAGACAGCAAACAATGGATTTGGGGCACTCATAACGGCAATGGATTTGCCTCCATGAACGGCTATGGCTCAAACGAGACTGAGGAAGATTGGCTGGTTTTGCCCGGTTTTGATCTCGTTGCAAATCCCTATGCCGTGCTCACCTTTGATACTTGGCACAATTACGGGCAGATCGATGACAACAACTATCTTAAGCTTATGTACTCCACGGATTATTATGGCATCGGCAATCCCGGTGACGCGACATGGAATGAGCTGAGCTTTAGCTATTCTCAGAGCACCAGCACGTGGGAAGGCTCTGGACCCATCAGCCTCTCGGATGTCAGTGCCAACCCGGTCTTTATCGCCTTTAAATATCACGGGATGCCCGGTGAATATAAGCATTGGGAAGTTGACAATATCTCTGTGGCAAACATTCCTCCGCAGACCCCCATGCTCTATGTGACCCCATCCAGCATTAGCAATCTGACATACATCACGGGTGAAGGTCCTTCTGCCGCGCAAAGCTTTAGCCTCAGTGGAGAAAACATTGGTGCAAGAAACATCCTCATTACAGCACCTGAGAATTTCCAGATCTCTTTTAGCTCCGATAGCGGCTTCACAAGCAGTCTCAGCGCGACTGTCTCGCAAGGAGCATATGGTCCGGCGGACATCTATGTGCGTCTGATTAGCGGATTGGAGATCTCGCCCTACAACGGAGAGATCACCATCTCCGCGGGCGCTGCCATCCCGGCGACAGTCTCTCTCAGCGGAGCGGTGACTACTCCGCTTCCTGTGACAAGCATCTTACTAAGACCTACTCAGATCGACATCAGTGATGCAAATCATGAAAGTGCTGTCCTAGTCAATGTGCAAAACTACCCCACAGATGATGCCCGCTATCGGCTCTATAGCGGCGGGAATCAATATGCCCCTTGGAATAGCGATGCAAACGAAGGCCAAGGAGATTGGATCACGAGCACAAGCTACTCAAACGGTCCTCAGATCCCCGGCAACCCGAGCACAGGCGTGAGCTGGTGGATTCCCTTCCGCATTGGCTCAAACCCGAGCACTGCTGCTTCATACCGTGATCGTCTGGGCCCGGGATATAGCACAAACTACCAGACCCAAGCCCTGCCGGCAGCGACTCAGATCCAAGACGCCGCAGTGATCACACAGAACCATGTGGACCTCAATGCCTTGATAGACTACAGCCGAAAGCACATCGTGCTGGCATACGACGCACCGACGGGGGGAAACTTGATCGCCGCCGCCTCCACTGCTCCTCAGACGGGAGTCTTTAGCATCCGAGTGGAATCCGGCACAGAGATTCAGCGCATTGAGATCAGGGATGTCATGAATAGCCTCCTGGATTCCGTAGTGGGATCTTGGCCGATAGAAGGCGACCTTGAAGTGCCTGTGGTGGAGATCTCACGCACCATGGATAGTGTCACCTTGAGCTGGGCATCAATTCCGGGAGCGGTCGGATATAGAGTCGAATATTCCGATGATCCCTATGGAGCTTTCCAACTTCATGGCTACACCGGTGATACTCAGATCACTATTCCCAATCAGCAGGATCAGAAGAGATTCTACCGAGTGATTGCAAGCGATACTCCTCCTGCCAGATGAGATAGATCAAGATAGACTTGCGGGATGCCACACGGTGTCCCGCTTTTTTGTGAGAAAGAAACTCAGGGGGGAGTGGGCTTTACTTGATGACGGCAGTTAGCTGGCGCCGATAGACCTTGCCGCCTGCGCCATCTTGGGACTCCCAAAGGATAATATACAAACCCCGTTTGGCATATGCTCCCCGCTGATCTTTCCCGTCCCAGGTGATCACTCCTTGGGGAGATAGAGTCTCATTGTCGGCCAATTGTCTCAGCTTGCGTCCGGACAAATCGTATATGCTACAATTTGCTCGGATGGAGGAGCTCGGGAACTTGTAGCTGATGCGAATCATCTCATGATTGCGGGGATCGCCGGGTGAGCCAAAGATCTTGACTTTGCCCGCGTGATCAGGCAGATCATCATGGGCAGAGAGGTTTTCCCTCCCCGGATTTGGGACTCCCAATCTCCAAGAATCTTCCATGTCCGGATCCGTAACCCTTTGCAGTGCCATGCCGCTGACAGCCTGCGCCGCGCTATAGCTCATGCTATCGAGGATTTCGTCATTTTCCACAGAAATGAGGATAAGACTGTCACCATCGTTGTTTAGCACAGCCCACCCGCTGGTCTGAATGACGGCTGCCGGAGGACAGTCCGGATATAGGGCAAGAAGGCCTTCCGGATCTCGACACAGCACAAAGTAACCCGGGATTGGCGGCAGACTAAAGCGGGTGATGTTATCTGCGGCATCATAGATGATATAATCCCGATGAGCCCTTTCTGCGGCAGGGGAAAAGAGCTCGATCCACTCTTGTTCACCGGAAAGCGGCACAGCATAGATCTCAGAAAAGATCGGACTGAGTCCTTCAGCTCCCAAGGCACTGATATAGAGCACATTGTTGATCTCGATGGGATCATCTTCCAGGATAATCTCGGCAAAAAGAAGCTCATGAGCTTCCTGCAACCAGATCGCCAGTTGACGACTCTCCCCGCCTTCAAGCGGGGGAACATCTTCTTCGTGTATCAGCTCCGCGCCGCTATAAAGCCGAAAGATGGCAGCATGGTTTGGAGCATAGTCAGATAGGTTGCTTAGCCAGATCTTGATGTAGGCGCCGATCGGCTCGGGTTGGTATTGAGGGTCGGATAGAGCATAATCCACCAAGACCCGATTTGGCATCCCCGGTGTGGGATTTGGCTCCACTCGAAAGTCTATGGCACATAGATTGCTATCCAGTCCATCCTTGGTTCGGGCGAGCGAGCTTCCCTCGGGGGCATCCTCTGCCAAGCTAAATGCCGGACCGCCGGAATCGTCAATGAGCTCATTTTGATTGGGATAGTCATAGACCACGGTGTCCGTATATGTGCTGTCTGCATTGACATAGCGAATGCCATCACTGGCACTACCCCCATTTTGGAATCTAAAATTGTGCGTAAAATGCCGATTTGGTACTTGATCACCGCCGACGAGCACAAATCTCCCCGGACGCAGAACAAAATAGGGGAAAACAAAATCCAGACTATAGTTGCTGCCCCCGCTATAGATCTTGCTTCCGGTGAGGTCAATGTTTGCCATCGTGGGATTGTAGAGCTCTATCCACTCCTTGCCAAGATCAGCCCCGGGCGGGTCATAGCAGACCTCGTTGATTACGACTCCGGCAAAAAGCTCCGAAAGCGCCAGCCAGACAAGGATGATCAGCAGTTTCCAAGGCATCTACGTGCCCAACACAAGCTTGACGGGCTCAATCTTCCAGATCTCCTCTGCGTATTGCCGGATGGATCTATCGCTGGAGAATTTGCCGATTCTGGCGATGTTTATGATCGCTTTTCGACTCCAAGCTTCACGCTCCTGATAGAGCGCATCCACCTGATGTGATGCATCCACAAATGAGCGAAAATCTGCCATATGCAGATAGGGATCCCCATCCTCCATGAGTGACTTCCAGATCGGGCTGAAGATACCTGGCTCATTCCGACACCAGCTATCATCCAAAAGAGAATCCACCACCGCCCGTAACTCGGGATCGCTCTCGTAAAAGGAACGCGGATTGTAGCCACGTTGCTTGATCTCGCTGACCTCGTCGGATCTCAGCCCAAAGATAAACATGTTTTCTTCGCCGATCTCCTCTGCCATCTCCACGTTTGCTCCGTCCATAGTCCCTATGGTAAGAGCGCCATTGAGGGCAAACTTCATGTTTCCGGTGCCACTGGCTTCATAGCCCGCGGTGGATATCTGAGATGATAGATCCGCTGCCGGGATGATCTTCTCGGCAAGAGAAACGCAGTAGTTTGGCAAAAATACGACCTTGAGTCTATCCTTGATATCAGGATCTTTGTTGATGATATTGCCGAGGTTGTTGATCAGCTTGATCAGCCGTTTTGCCATAAAATAGCCCGGAGCTGCTTTGCCAGCGAAGATCACTGTGCGCGGTACATAATCCGCCTCCGGATTTGCTTTGATCTGTTGATAGCGGGCGATCGTGCCCATCACATTTAAAAGCTGCCGTTTATATTCATGCAAGCGCTTGATCTGCACGTCAAAGATGCTGTCCGGACGCACCCGGATCCCCGTCTCGCGATATATATAGCGGCTCAAGCGCTTTTTATTGATCTCCTTGATCTCAAAAAAGCTCTCCAAAAAGTAGCTGTTATCAAGCTGCTCTTCCAGCTTTCTAAGCTGTGTGAGATCTTGCGTCCAGCCGTCTCCGATGTGTTCGGATATCAGGCTGGCAAGCAGAGGATTGGCTGCCAATAGCCAAAGCCGAGGCGTGATCCCATTCGTCTTGTTTTGCAGCTTGCCGGGATAGATCTGATTCAGGTCACTAAAGATCTTCTTGCGCAGAATATCCGTGTGTAGCGCTGCTACTCCATTGACGGTGTGTGAACCGTGAAAACAGAGCTGAGCCATGCGCAGGGATTTTTCCTTGCCTTCTTCGATGATGGAGACATTGCGCATCTTCACGATATCTCCGGGATACCTAGCGCTCACCTCTCGCATGATATGATCGTTTATCTGATAGATCAAACTTAAGTGCCGTGGCAAGAGCTCCTCAAAAAGAGCCACAGACCAGCGCTCCAAAGCCTCGGGTAAGATGGTATGATTTGTATAGCTAAAGACCTCTCTGGTCAGATCCCAGGCTGCCTCAAAACCCATCCGCTCATTGTCGATTAAGATGCGCATCATCTCAGGAATCGCCAGCGCCGGATGTGTGTCATTGAGCTGGATCGATATCTTGTGAGGAAGATCATCAAAACTGCGATG
The DNA here is from genome assembly GCA_937960795.1 of uncultured bacterium. GTDB lineage: Bacteria > Cloacimonadota > Cloacimonadia > Cloacimonadales > Cloacimonadaceae > UBA5456. The sequence continues at coordinate 13,032 of CALGPA010000065.1, forward strand.
ATCCTGCTTGTACTGATGAAAGATGTCCTGCATGGTTGCGGATACGAAGAAATACTCCTGCTTGAGTCGCAGAATCTTGCCCAGATGCATGTTGTCATTTGGATACAAGACCTTGCTGATATTCTCACTGTTTGTTTTCTGCTCGACAGCTCGGACGTAGTCTCCGCTATTGAAATACTCTAGGTCAAATTCATCAGTCGCTGTCGCCTCCCAAAGGCGTAGGTTGTTGACATTGTCCACCCTAAAGCCCGGCACCGGAATGTCCCAAGCCACAGCCATGACATCATCTGTATCAATCCACCGATATACAGCTCCATTGCCGCTCACCTTCTCGCAAGTGACGCTGCCGCCAAACCTCACCCGATAGCTGATCTCAGGCCGCTTAATCTCCCAAGGACAACCGTTCTTGCGCCAATGATCAGGGACTTCTCTTTGGTAGCCATTGCGAATCTCTTGGCGAAAAATGCCAAATTCATAGCGGATGCCATAACCATAGGCAGGATACGCGGAAGTGGCAAGGGAATCCATGAAGCAGGCTGCTAAACGCCCCAATCCTCCATTGCCCAAGCCCATATCCGGCTCCAATTCTGCTATGTCTTCCAAAGAATAACCCATCTCTTTGAGCATGTCATAACACTCATTGTACAGATCAAGATTGATCAAGCTATTGCCCAAAAGGCGCCCGATGAGAAACTCCATCGAGAGATAGAAGACTTTCTTGACATCCCGTTTGCTATATTCATATTGCGTGCGCAGCCACCGCTCAATCAGACGATCCCGCAAACTAAGCCCCAATGCATAAAAGATATCCCATGCCTCAACCGTGCTGGTATCCTTGATCAGGGAATATTCCAAGTGGTTCAAAAATCTACTCTTTATGTCATCGCACATACACTCTGCTTGGTCGGAGAAAAATATGGACGAAGTATCGCTTTTGCTAATTATTCCTTCTTTCATCTATCATACCTCTTTCACTGAATTCTCAGTTCTTATTTCATGCAAGGATAAGGGCTTATTTGTCAAGCAGATTCTCATACTCCGGCTTTTAGCCGCCCGTATTAGACGCGACATCTTTTCGCGTGGGATGATAGCCGCCCATTC
>CALGPA010000066.1 GCA_937960795.1 uncultured bacterium
GATTTTCCGGTGTTGGGGCGGCCGATGATGCTTACAAAGCCGCTTCTGAAACTTGCTATGTTTTCCATAAAAAATGAGGGCGGACAGAGCTCTGCCCGCCCTATATCCTTTTGATTATTATAGTTTTGAGAATACTTCTTTGATGATCTGCACGCATTCAGTGAGCTGTTCTTTGGTGATCACAAGCGGCGGAGCAAGACGGATGATGTGGCGATGAGTGGGTTTGCAAAGCAGCCCTTTTTCTTTGAGCATGACGCAAACATCCCAGGCTTCCACGCCGTCCTTAGGCTCGACTACGATGGCATTGAGCAAGCCACGACCGCGAACCAGCTTGATCATGGGGTGATTCAGCGCTTCGAGTTCGGCACGGAAGTATTCGCCGAGTTCATAGGCGCGTTCTGCTAGCTTTTCATCCCGAACTACTTCTAGAGCTGCTTTTGCCACTGCGCAGGCAAGCGGAAATCCACCAAAGGTAGAGCCGTGTTGACCGGGCTTTATGAGCAACATGATGTCTTTGTCTGCCAGTACGGCGGAGACGGGAAGCACACCACCGGAGATGGCTTTGCCCAAGATCAGCATGTCCGGGCGAACATTGTCATAATCGCTTGCCAAAAGCTTTCCGGTGCGCGCGATACCAGTCTGAATCTCGTCGGATATGAGCAGGACATTGTGTTCTTTGCAGATATCGTAGCAGGCTTTGAGATAGCCTTCTTGCGGGACGAACACACCGGCTTCACCCTGGATGGGCTCGACGATAAATGCAGCCACGTTCTTGCCATTTTCGACGAGATAATCCTTCAGAGCTTGAGGATCATTGTAAGGAACTCTCACGATGCCGGGCAGGAAGGGACCAAAGCCTTCGTAGCAATCCGGATCTGAGGATGCTGAAACGATCGCCAAAGTGCGACCATGGAAGTTGTTTTCGGCAAAGATGATGATCGCATTGCCGTCTTCGACGCCCTTGGTCTTGTATGCCCATTTGCGAGCAAGCTTCATGGCCGTTTCCACGCCCTCAGCACCACTGTTCATCGGCAACACCATGTCATACCCGAAGAACTCGGTGATGAACTTCTCATATTCGCCAAGCTTGTTGTTGTAAAAAGCACGAGATGTGAGGGTGAGTTCTTGAGCTTGGTCGCAAAGCGCTTTGATGATATGGGGATGGCAATGGCCCTGATTTACGGCAGAGTATGCAGACAAGAAGTCGAAATAGCGGTTTCCTTCCGGATCCCACATAAAGACACCCTCTCCTTTTGCCAGTACTACAGGCAAGGGATGGTAGTTGTGAGCTCCGTATTTTTCTTCCAGCTCGATCGCTTCGCGAGAGCTTACGGTTCCGTATTTTAGGTTTGCGGACATATTTCCTCCATGTATGGTTTTTTCATTTAGAAGCAGTAAATCCAGAAACTCATTAGCTGTCAAGAACAAACATTTGGAGCTTTTGTAATATAAGGAGACGGGGTAAATCCGGAGTAGATCAGAAATCTTGTAGAATCAATCCGGAGGGGGTCACTGTGTCGCTGCAGTAAAAACTCTTGAGCTTCTTTGGTCTATCACGATGGGTATAGCTGTGAGATAATAGACGTTGTTGTGATCATCTCGAATTCTTAAGTCGTAGAACCCGGGATTAAGACTGAAAACATCACTCTCCCCAGTGCGTAGGAAGAAATCTAGTAGATTGGCAGAATATGAATTTGTGCCGGCAGCTGCGGCTTGGAGCGAACGGATTTCGCGAGGACTGCTGTTGTGTAATCTCAGAGAACCGCAGTTTGCCTCCAGGCTCACATGCCGCGTTCCGGGAGAGTCGATCTCAATCTGAATGTTCCCAGCAAGGATGTGAACGCCTTCATATGACAGATTGACCACCCGATAAGACGAGCTGGGCAGATATAGCGTCCTGCCGGGATTGATGTAGCGTCGAGATCCATTATCCAGTCTGACCCAGGCTTCTTCGCTGCTATTGTTTTTAACAGCAATCTCAGCATCAGAAAAACAGGCGCTGATGAAGAGTATCATCAACGCCATCAAGGACATGTATAGGATTCTCATGAGTATCTTCTATCAGAGCGCAGCCTTTGCGCTTTTTTTGCGGACAGGTTTTACAAAGCTATAATCCGGTTCACTCTCGCCGGTTACCACTTCTTTGGTAATCTGGCACTTTTCGACGGTCTTAAGATCCGGGATTTCATACATGATCTGGAGCATAAAGCGCTCCATGATCGAGCGTAAACCGCGAGCTCCCGTCTTCTGCTCAATGGCTACGCGGGCAATTTCCTTAAGAGCTTCAGTATCAAATTCCAGATCCACACCATCCATGTTAAAGAGCTTCTGATACTGCTTGCAGATAGCGTTTTTGGGCTCTGTCAGGATATCGATCAAAGCGCTTTCAGAGAGCTCATGCAGAGTGCAAATCACCGGCATTCTGCCTATTAGCTCGGGAATGAGACCATATTTAAGAAGGTCGTGGGGGTTTGTGTGGTCGAAGATATTGCTGTCTTGCAGCTTGATTCCGAGATCCACATCAAAACCGATTGCTTTTTTGTCGCTGCGCTCTTTGATTATCTTTTCAAGGCCAAAGAAGGCTCCTCCGGCGATGAAGAGGATGTTAGTGGTATCAAGCTCGATAAACTCTTGTTGCGGGTGTTTGCGTCCGCCTTTGGGGGGAACATTGACTTTGGTGCCTTCAAGAATCTTCAGAAGAGCTTGTTGCACACCTTCACCGGAGACATCTCTTGTGATCGAGGGAGTTTCGCTTTTACGGGAGATCTTGTCGATCTCGTCGATATAGACGATCCCGCGCTCAGCTCGAGCTACGTCATAATCGGCATTTTGCAAGAGGCGAGTGAGGATGTTTTCCACGTCTTCACCCACATATCCGGCTTCGGTCAAAGTGGTAGCATCGCTGATTGCAAAGGGAACTTGCAGGAATCTAGCCAAAGTCTGGGCAATGAGGGTCTTGCCGCTGCCGGTGGGACCGATCATCATGATATTGCTCTTTTCAAGATCCACTTCGTCGTCATGCTTTTGCCAGAAGATGCGTTTGTAGTGGTTGTATACAGCCACGGATATAATTTCTTTGGCACGATCTTGGCCGATCACATACTGATCAAGATAGCTCTTGATCTGGCTTGGGATGGGGGTCTCAAAATCCTCAAGAGCTTCTGGGACGTCTTTATTGTCCACTATGGTGTGGCACATCTGGATACAATCGTCACAGATATTCCCGGCTATGCCACGAATGAGGTTTTTGACTTCCGTCTCGCTACGACCGCAAAAGGAGCAAGTGAGTGATTTCGTTTTATCCAAAACTATTTCTCCTGAATCTGAGCTCTGCGTTCGATCACTTCGTCGATCAGGCCATATTGTTTGGCATCGGGAGCACTAAGAAAGTAGTCTCTGTCGGTATCTTGTTCGATCTGCTTGATAGTGCGGCCGGTGTGATGGTGCAAAATGTCGTTCATGCGGCCTTTGAGATAGATGATCTCGTTGGCTTGGATTTCGATGTCCGCTGCTCGGCCTTGCATGCCACCCCAGGGTTGGTGGATCATGATGCGGCTATTGGGCAAAGCAGTACGCTTCCCCGCAGCACCTGCAGCGAGAAGCACCGCTCCCATGGAAGCTGCCATGCCTATGCAGATGGTAGAAACAGCGGGTTGGATGTATTGCATCGTATCATAGATAGCCAAGCCGCTGCTGATGCTGCCGCCGGGGCTATTGATGTACATATAGATGTCTTTGGACGCGTCCTCGCCCTCAAGGTGCAATAGCTGAGCTACCACAGTATTGGCAAGGACATCATTGATGGGTCCGCCGACAAAGATGATCCGATCTTTGAGCAGGCGGCTGTATATGTCGTAGGCACGTTCGCCGCGTCCTACTTGTTCGATAACCATTGGTATATAGTTCATATTGTCTCCCTTTCTAATACCGGGATTTACTTGTCTTCCTGCAGATTTTCTTCATCTGCACCGGAGCTCTTTTCGGTTGGGACTTCTTCAGCCTCAGCTTCGGGAATCTCAGGAGTCTCTTCAGGTTCCGGGACAAAGAAGTTCGCTGTCTCAGCGAGTTTGCGAAGGATGAAGTAGTTTATCACTCCAATCTTGTAGGCATCGGAAGCAATCTCATCTTTGTGTTTTTCTTTGTAAGCCGCCACGGTGTTGTCGGCAAGAATGGCTTCGTGCTCGATGTATTCTTCGGTCATCTCGTCTGTGATCTCAATCTGAATCTGCTTACGCAATGTGTTTAAGACATAGATGGTGACCATCTCTTGGGAGACCTGCATGCGATATTGATATTGCAAAAACTGGTGATATTCTTTCATAGGATGCTTTTCAGCTTCCTGAGTGGCAATATGGTCGATGGTCTTCATCGGCAGCTCAAACTTGTTGTCCACAAAAAGCTTGGCTACGATGGCGAAGTTCATGATATCGAGGTTTTTATGCTCATTGGCAAGGCGCATGTCTTCAGAAATCTTGGAGCGCATGGCTGCCATATCGTCAAAATCCATGTCACGGGCAAAATCGTCATCCAGCTCGGGATATTGGACCCGCGTCACTGAATTTACCATGATGCTGACGGGGTATTCATCGTCGTTGCCCAAAGAAACCTGGGCATCTTGGCAGACGAGCTTGATGTTGGCACCCTGCATCGTTACTTCGACCACGTCTCCGGTCTTTTTGCCGATGAGTTCAGGCAATGCGCGACGCTCGGGATTGGTACCGGCAAAGAGATTTGCTTTTTTGGTGATTGTTTCATCGTTGACCGCAAAGCTAAGCTCCACTTCCAGATGATCGTTTTCGATGGCTTCTTCCACGTCAACCACACGGCCGCTCTGTTGGCGAAGCTCTTCTAAGTATTTGTCCACTTCGCTTTCGAGTGTGACAGGGTTGTATGGCACATCAAGATTGTCCAATTGGGTAAATTCAAGCTCAGGTTCGTGCTCGATTTCGATCTTGAGGATCATGTCGGAGCCCTTGTCCCAGTTCACTTCTTTCACGTCTGGGTAGAGAAGGTAATTGATCTCGTGTTCACGAGCTGCTTCATCAAAGATGTCAGCAATGGAATCCTTGAGAAATTGCTCTTTGAGATAATCGCCATAGGTCCTCTCGATGAGGCTTATGGGGGCTTTCCCTTTGCGGAAGCCGGGGACATCGACTTGCTTGGCGGCTTTGCGAATAAACTTGTTCCACAGCTTATCCACGTCATCTGACGGGACGGTAAGCGTGATCTCTTTGGTGACCGCATTGATTGGTTTAAAATCTACCTGCACTTTATACTCCTTGTAGTCAAAATCGATTGGCTGGTGCGAAAGAGGGGACTCGAACCCCTACAGGAGTGAACCTACTGGATCCTAAGTCCAGCGCGTCTGCCAATTCCGCCACTTTCGCATCTCAATGATATCGTATGTATTTAAATAAGAAATACCAGTTTTTTAAAATGCATATTCTTGTCAAGCATTCAGTGGCATATTGTCGATCAAGCGGGTCTTACCAAACCATGCGGCGATCATGATTCTGCTGCCTTGATCTACTTGATCCACATCTGAGAGATCTTTGCTATCAATGATCTTTACGTAATCCGGCTTGGCTCCCTCGGATAGCAATCTCTCCCATACACTCTTGATAATCAGCTCAGCATTTCTCTGTCCTGCTGATACTTGTCGGGCGGCATCTTGCATGGATTGGTATATAGATACAGCTCTTTGGCGCTGGTCTGTGTCCAGATAGACATTGCGGCTGCTCTTTGCCAAGCCGTCATCCTCGCGGATGATGGGGCAGCCTATGATCAGAGTCTCGAGATTTAAGTCTTCTGCCATCTTGCGCAGTATGCTCAGCTGCTGAAAATCCTTCTCGCCCATATACATTCTATGAGGCTTGACGATGTTTATCAGCTTGAGGACGATCGTGCATACTCCCCGGAAATGTCCGGGACGGCTGGCTCCGCAGAGGACGGAAGAAAGCTCTTCGACTTCCACCCAAGTCCGATATCCCGGCGGGTAGATCATGTCACTATCGGGGAAGAAAACATAGTCCACTCCCCTCTCTTTTAGAAGTGTCAGATCCCTCTCAAGATCCCTGGGGTATCTCTGAAGATCCTCATTGGGGCCAAATTGAGCGGGATTGACAAAGATGGATACGACTGTGATGTCGTTTTCTTGTTTTGCCTGATCCACCAGGCTGAGATGGCCTTCATGCAGAAATCCCATCGTGGGCACAAAGCCCAGCTTTGAGCCATGAGGATGCTCCAGCTCCCTCATCTGCGAAAGAGATCCAATGAGCTGCATCAGCTGATCGTTTTGATCTTGTTGTCTTTTCCAAGCACGACTATGCGTGGTTTGTGGGCAATCATCTCTTGTTCGTCCAACATGCCGTAGTTCACCACGATCACCTTGTCCCCTTCTTGGGCAAGACGTGCTGCTGCTCCATTGATGCCGATCATGCCACTGCCTTTCTTGCCTTTGATGATGTAAGTGCTAAAGCGTGCACCATTGGTGATGTTAAACACTTCCACTTTCTCAAATTCTTGCATTCCACTGGCTTCGAGCAGGGCTTCATCGATCTCGATGCTGCCATTGTAGTTTATGTCGCATTGTTTCACCGTCGCCCGGTGAAGCTTTGCTAAGAGTATCTGCCTTAGCATTTTAGTCTCCATTTATCATGAGTTTTCTGCATGAAATTCTAAATACATGCTTTTGTCAACCTATTTCGGAATCGGGCGCCTCACAAAGCACTAGATTCCAAGCTATGAGACGGCATAGCCAAAGCACGAGTCTCTCACCGGGGCATCACTAGGATCCGCTTTGTGGGATAAGCTTCGATCTTAACAAAATATAAGCCACTTGCCAGATCATCCAAAGAGATCCTTATCTCGGTTCCTGAGACCGGGATGCTCTTGACTTTCTGCGCTTTGAGATTGAATATTAAGATCGGGGTATGGATGTGTTTGGGACTTGATATGACTAGCTCGTCTGAGGCCGGATTGGGATACACTCTGATCTGTGGGCTCGGAATCTGCAGGTCATCTTGATTTGAGACGGGATTTTCCAGATAAAACTCTTGGATTTCATCTCCATTCGAGATTTCGATGTTGATCTTCTGCCAAGTTTCGGGCAGGGAAACCACCGGGCTTTGATAGCTCACTAGCTGAGTAAAATCAAGAGTTTGGGGATCCTGCGGCCAAAGTTCGGTTAGTCCGGGATCATCATCAAAAGAAAAGCGCACGAACCGCGGAACATTGGCGTCCATATCCTGATAATCAAGAGAAACTTGCACCTGACCTTGCCAATAATCCGCAGCGATATTGCTGATCTGGGGAGCGAATTCGTTTTGATCCTGAAGATGGTGAGCCTTCAGCAGGACATTGACTCCGTCGGTCATATCAGCCTGCTGGATTCCATTGACCAAGGTGATCCTGGACGTCGTGAGGCTTGTGACACATAGTGGATAATCCGGATCATACCATGCTGCAAAATCAGCATCTGCCAAGAGATCCGCGATTGAGCAGGATAAGATCAGCCACTGGCCTTGCACGCTAAATTCTATATCTCCCAATCTGCTTAAGCCATCAAATCCCGAGCCTGATATCTTGTAAAGACCGGGGCCGATAAGGCTGCCTACCTCCACAGTATACATCAGCCCATAGACCGTGGGGTCGTCCTGTGGATCGGAAAAGGGCTCCACGATCACCGGCATGTAGGCGTAGTATGTAAATCCCGAGGAAACCGGATATGTGCCGGACGCAACTTTCATGGCAAAGTACAGACGTTCTTCGGTAAACGAGATCCTCCCGGCAAGTATATCCAAAGAAGCAGTCGGGAACAGATGGTCTCCCGCAGGATCATCCACAAGATATGTAAAATCAGCAAGCTCAGGCACACTGCTTGAGAAGACCGGGTTTATAAGAGCTTCACCCCAGGATCTAAAGCCAAGATATCCCTGTGTGCCAAGACTTCCCATCTTCCAGCCCGGGATCCACTCGGCAAGCTCCAGCTCCTGGATCTCCCCATCCACTGAGGCATAGAAGACACCGTCTCCCTCCAGTCGAGTGATAAATCCCAGATCCCCAGCTTCCGTGGGAGCATCCATGCCATAGATCATTTCGAAGCTTCGCGCTGCAAAAAGTGACGCACCAAAAACAAGTAAAACATACACAAGCAAGCACTTATTCATATTATCTCCTAAAAGGTCTTTGATATATAGACACTGTATGCCTGATTGCGCAATGCTACAGGCTCAAAGAGATTATAGGTCGGCAGATGCAGATAGTCCCAACCCAAGGTAAATCTATATTCGATGGATAGCGGAAATGATCTGCCGAGATCTATGAAACCACCATAGACAAAGCTAAAGTCAAAGATATTGATATCTTTAAGATTGGAGCTTTCGCGAATATCAAACGTCGTGAAGCTGCCATCGTCATTGGGAAACCATACCGTCCCATCCAGATCATGATGTCCCTTCAGTTTTAGACTCATCGCGGTTCCTGTGACAGCCCAAAGATCCAGCTTGCCGACCGACAGCGTCTTAATCTTGAAAAGAACAGGGATCTCAAGATAGTCAATATAATATCTGACGTCCATAGTGGCAGGCTTGGCAAGCTCTTCATAGACTCCATCAAGCTCCATTGTGCTGATTCTGATCTTTTGCCGCGAACCCTTCATGGAATACAAAGCTTCAAAACCCAAACTGAGATTATCATTTGCCGCAAAATCCAAAAAAGCGCCGCCACTGATTCCTGCTCTGACGCCGGACTTCACATTGTAATCCTCGGCATCAGACTTGTTGCCATAGTGCTGCGAAAGATTCATGCCAAGCTTTGCACCCCAAGTCGCAGGAGCTTGCGCACTCAGCATACCAAGATAAAATAGCAGCCCTAGCAGGACTCCCCACTTCATCACATATCCTTCAAAGCCAGAGCTATCTGATCATGGATGCTTGCCGCGAGAGCATGTTTATCATGATAGAGCGGGTCTTCGGGAGTAATCGGCGCCAGCACCCGCATCTTCAAAGTGATCCTATGGATCCCCTTATCGATCTCATGCGCCTTCCAGCTATCCTTGATCGCCAGAGGGACGATCGTAGCCTTTGCCATCATAGGTAGCTTGAAGCTCCCCAGATGAAAGTCTCCCATTTCCTCTCCCCTGCTGCGAGTTCCCTCCGGAAAGATCACCATCGGATGACCCGCTTTGATGACTTCCGCACTTCTTACAAACGATTCCATTGCTTTTCTGGCTGAGCCCCGATCGATAAACACACAAGGGATCTCTTTCATCCACCAAGATAGGACGGGGATCTTAAATAGCTCTTGCTTGGCGATGAAGCCCGAAGGTTTGTCCACAAAGCCCAAAACCAGCGGGATGTCAAACATCCCCTGATGATTTGCCACAAAGCAGATCCGATTGTGCTCCGGGAGCAAGTCTTGCCCGGAAATCTCCACTTCCGAGCCCGTGCTAAGGACGGTCCTGCGACCCCAAAAACGAGTGCAGATCCAGACCAGTCTCCGATATGCTCGGTGGGGCAAGATCAATTTGCAGATGATCAGCAAAAAGTATGCCAGCATACACAGCAACATAAAGAAGATAAACCAAATTTTCCAAAGGATAGATTTCAAGCGACCTCCCTTATTTCACCCATTCATCATAGATTTCACTTAGGCTGGTGACCCAAGCTCCTTCTGCCAAAGCAGTTTTTATGGTTTTCCAATACAGCCTTCCCCAAAGCGGGTAATCAATCGGATCAAATGTGGTATTGTGCCACAAGACGGTCAGATGTGACTGATAGCGAGATGCCACCCGAATGAGTCGCTTCAAACTACTGCGGGCAGAAAAGTAGTTCTTGTTCATCGCCTTGGGCGAATTCAAGCTAGTGTCCATCACAATCAGTGGAATCTCCAAGACCCTAAAGGGACGATTTTCAGCTATATTGAAGGGATAGAAGGGGAATGATGTGCCTGCCCGGAAGCCGATGTTTTCCCAGTATCCCAAAGTGCTATCAAATTGAATGCCGTGTGATTCGAGCAGCGCAAAGCTCTCTTGATAATCAAAATGCAGATAGTGTGTGCGAAATCCCCTTGGCTTCAGTCCAAGCTCACGCAGTTGACCCAGCTCCCTTTTGAGGATTTCGGGGTCAAAGGCAGACTTAGGCGAGCCGTGAAGCCCGAGATCTTGATCTGCCAAGAGATCGATGATCTCCTCTCGAAGTTTGACATCGCCGATATAATTCTGCCGCTCATCCTCATAGTCAGACGCACCCATCAAAAACCACGTGGATCTCACTCCCAGATCCTCCTCTTTGGTCTTGATCTTGCGCAGCTGTTTGAAGTGGTCGTAGCTAAGCTTCTTGTGCAGATAGTGCCCGACCAGCTTAAACAAAGCCGCCAAAGGACGCGTATGCAGGCTATGCAGGTTGTATTCCATGACCCGGATAAAGCTCTTTGAGTCCCAAAAGTTCCAGTAATCGATGTCGTGCGAAAGCCCCATCGCAAAGCGGAACTTCTTCTTCCAATTGACATCCCGGACATACTCCGGCAAGACCCTTTCCAAGGCAAACAGGATTATGCGGATATAGACGTCCACCACCGGTGTCTCAGTGAAGTCCCAGCGATATTGCAAGCTTTGTTTATATTCGACCCGACTCTGAGTGATGCCCTTTTGGCTGAAGATATATTCGTGCCAGCAGGTCAGGAAATAGAAGCCTCCGGCGATCACATCCTTGCGCACAATGCAGGAATCAGCCGTGAATGAATAGATGCTGCCTCCTTCAGAAAAAAGAAACGGAATGTACTGCCCCTGAAACTTGCGGAAGTTCACTTTCTCAAGAGGATAGAGCTCCTGCATCTCAAAGAAATCTGCTGTCTTTGGGTCAAACAGGATGCGGATCGGATATTCCCTATCCGGCTCGGGACCATAATACAGATGCGCAGCCTCAAAGTGAGTCCCATAGATGAACTTGGGATTGAGCCGAAGTATATAACAATATGTCCGCAGCACAAATTCCGCCTTGGGAATATAGTGCTGCGGCAAGTTCAAGAGTATGTTTATATTGGGATACTTCTCCATGTGAGGCAGCTACTTATCGTTTTGCAGGATCACTTTTTTAAGTACATCTGCCACATCGGTCACGAAGCTGATCTCCATTCCTGATAGGATCTCTTCAGAAAAATCTGCGATGCTCTCTCTATTCTCTTCCGGCAAAATGAGCTTCTTGATCCCGGCGCGCTTGGCGGCCAGCATCTTTTCTTTGAGCCCCCCGATGGGCAGAACTCTGCCTTGCAGAGTCACCTCACCCGTCATGGCGATATCATGTTTGACCTTCTTTTGCATAAAAAGTGAGGCCAAAGCTGTAGTAAGCGTGATCCCGGCTGAAGGTCCATCCTTGGGCACAGCACCCGCCGGAAAATGGATGTGAATATCGTAGGACACAAAATCCTTGGGATTGATCTTTAGCTGTGTATGATGCGCCTTTAGATAGCTAAGTGCTATCCGTGCGGATTCCTTCATCACTTCGCCCAATAGTCCGGTGAGGATCACCGCTCCCTTGCCGGGCATCCTAGTGGTCTCACAAAAGAGGATCTCGCCGCCATAGCTTGTCCATGCCAAGCCGGTGGCGATTCCGATCTCCGCTTTGCGATTGGCCATTTCGTGATTAAACTTCCGTGGTCCCAGATACTTTGCGATATCCTTTCCGGAGATGCTGATCGCATTGTTCTCTCCGTTAGCTACTTCACGTGCAATCTTGCGGAAGATAGCGCCAATCCGACGCTGAAGATTCCGCACACCTGCTTCTCGCACATAGTGTCGGATCAGCTCCTGTAATGCGCTTTTGTTGAATCTGAGATCCACGCCAGCAAGCCCATTGTCTTCTTTTTCACGAGGAATGAGATATTTTCTTGCGATCGCGATCTTATCATGCTCCAGATAGCTGGTAAATTCGATGATCTCCATGCGATCACGCAGAGCCGGCGGGATGGTATCCAGAGAATTTGCAGTGGTGATAAACATCACCTCCGATAGATCAAAAGGAAGATTCAGATAGTTATCCACAAAGCTGTTGTTTTGCTCAGGATCCAAGACTTCCAAAAGAGCTGACGCGGGATCTCCGCGAAAATCTCTGCCCAATTTATCAATCTCATCCAGCATAAAGACAGGGTTTGCCGTCCCTTGCCGCTTGATCTCTGTGATGATCTTCCCCGGCATAGCACCGATATAGGTGCGCCGATGTCCGCGAATCTCAGCTTCATCATGGATCCCACCCAAAGACATGCGGATAAACTTGCGATTTAGAGCATTTGCCATTGAGCGGCCGATCGATGTCTTGCCGGTGCCGGGAGGCCCCACAAAACATAAGATCGGGCCCTTGAGCTGCCCCTTCAGCTTTTTCACGGCAATGTATTCCATGATCCTTTCTTTGGGTTTCTGAAGTCCATAGTGGTCTCGCGTCAGGGTTCGCTCTATCTTCTTAAGGTCAAGGCTGTCCTTGCTATATGTGCGCCAGGGGATATTCACTATCCAATCCAGATAATTGCGGATTACTCCATATTCACTGGATGCGGGCTGCATGACAGACAGACGCTCGAGCTCGTCTTTTGCCACATCCAAGACGTAATCCGGAAGATCATTCTTCTCTATCAGCTCCTGCCACTTATAGATCTCCTTGCTCACTTCATCTGTTTCGCCCAGTTCGCGGCGAATGGCCTCCATCTGCTCGCGCAGATAGTAGCGTCTTTGGTCCTCATTCATCTCCAGCTGGATATTGCTGCGGATGTGATTTTCTAGGCGCATCTGCCGAATCAGCTCAGCAAGCACGTTGTTCAAGAACTTAAATCGCTTTTTGGTATCCACCAATTCCAAGATCCTCTGTCGATCAGAGATCTGCAGTTCTATGTTACCGGCGATGATATCTGCCACTCTTCCGGATTGTTTGATGTTTGCCAGCCCGGAGATCATCTCTTTGTTGAGAAGACTGCTTTCTTGTGCTACTTTGTCAAGCAATTCCAGTGCTATAGTCCGATATGCTTCGATCTCCGTGTCTTCATTCTGAGGCTCGGGAATCACTTCTACGTCGACCATCATAAAAGGTTGGCGTTGCACCAGCTTCTGCATGCGGATGCGTGAAGTTCCCTGCAAGAGCAAGGAAATGCTCCCGTCCTGATTGCGCAGCATGCGCAGTATGGTCACGGCTGTGCCGATGGATTCCAGCTGGCTATTTTCACCATCAGATCCTTTATCCAAATAGAATGCCATCAATTTATCATGAGAAAGCGCATGATCAATCACCAATTTGGATTCCTCATCTGTCACCACCAGTGGCATAAGCAGATAGGGAAACATCACCACGTTGCTCATATGCAAGACGGGTAATGTCCTAGGAATCCTGCTATTAGTATCTTCCATTTTGCACTCCTTGATTTATCTTTTTACCATATGGATAAGGCTTTTTAACTAAAAGGCAAGATTCAATCTGATTGGGTTTTTGACAAGATATATTTTTCCCGGCAGATTGACACCGGGTCTGATTGCCCGATATACCTGGCTCCACAGATAGATTTCCAAGATTCTCAGCGTCGGGCTTTCCTGATGGCTTGAGCTCGATAGGTAAATGCCTTTTGAACCGGTAAGGTAAACAGCAGCGCTTTAGAAGAATCCTCAAAACACCCGGTTTTTCTAAGAGATTGGGCTATAGCTTGTACTTGGGATGTGGGCACGATCATCTTGCATACTTCACGAGCATAGCGTCTGAGATTGAGTTCATCATCCAAGCTTTGATAACGCAATTTGCAGATTGTCGCCCCGGGTGCTCCGCTGCGCATGGCCGCCTCAGTGAGCTGAGTGCCTCGCCCTTCTTCACAGATGAGATTTATCTCAGTTAAGTGAATCAAGAAATTACGGCGTCTGGGGGTTTCCCTCTCTAGGGATGATTTTCGCCACTCCATCCCCCCTTTCAGGGAGTCAATTGCCGAAACCATCTGTTCCACACTCGCCGCTTGGTTTGTTCGTGTCCGGGCGATCTTCGTATCCACTATTCCTCGCCTGATCGGATAGACATATGCGATCCCCCGACCCGCCTCATCTAGCTTTCCCTCCGCTATATAGAGCTCCATCACGGCATCAGTATCATGTTTGCTCAAGACAAGATTGATCAGCTCCTTCTCCGGCGGAATGGTGATCCTTAAAAGCCCCAGCCTATCCCTAGCCCCAGATCCTTCGCCATAGGTCGTTGCCGGAACGCTGGCTC
This sequence comes from uncultured bacterium, assembly GCA_937960795.1. Taxonomy (GTDB): domain Bacteria; phylum Cloacimonadota; class Cloacimonadia; order Cloacimonadales; family Cloacimonadaceae; genus UBA5456. The sequence goes on from CALGPA010000066.1 coordinate 14,232, forward strand.
CATAATTTAGGGAGATCCGGGTGATTTTCTCGCCATCCCCCCTTTGGACAATGCAGGAGACTCCAACCAGTTGAGTGTAGAAATTCTGATTTTGCTTTGCCTTAAAATGTATCTCCTGCCGCTGAAGATAATCCGGATGCTGGTCTTCCAGTCCGATTTCCTGACTGTATATACTGCCTTTCCCCGGACTTCTAAGATCATATTTGATCGATATATAGCTTAACACTGCGATCTCATCGTCCTCCTTTACAAAGAGGCTTAGGATCTCGATTGGATAACTGATCAGGGCTCGGTGGCTAAAAATATTTGTGAATCCCTTGCTTTTGTCCAAGAGAGAGTTTCTTCCGGTCTCCACAAACAAATGACGAATTCCCATTGCAAAAAGATCCGCAATCACAGAATCCGAAATTGCCTTGGGGACTATGATGGAGATCTTGATCATCTTCATACTATGCTCCCCTTGCCTATGCTCTCATCCGCATCAGCTTCATACTCCTTTAAAAGTGCCTTACGCTTGTGATTTACATACAAGCCCATACCCAAAACCGAGATGATCGGACACGCTGAGGCCAAAGAAAGGATGCCAAATCCTTCCACTACTCCCACTTGGCCACCAATGCCCAAACCCATGGAGAGCACCAATGGCACAGTGATGGGTCCGGTGGTCACACCTGCGCTGTCCCAACCAATGTTTACAAAATCCTCCGTGGAAAGCCATGTAAAAAGCAATAATATCAGATAAAGGGGGCCTAAAAACCAAAAAAGCGGAAGATTCCAGATAATCCTCGCAACCCCCAGGGACAGCCCGACACCCACTCCTACCGCAACTGCCTTAAGCAGCATAGTCTTTTTGAAGGCACCCACAGTAAGATCCTCCACGGTGAGCCCCAACGCATTCAGGGCTGGCTCTGCAAGGGTCGCACTAAAGCCCATCACAAATGCAAAAAGCATAACCACCAATATACCCAACATGCTGTAGTCTGTTCTGCCAAACAGTGGCCCTCGCGAAGGAATGTAGCGATAGAGTCTTTTAGAAAAATCGTGGTGAATAGGCTCATATGCCACCGATATGATCTGCGATTCATCTTCCAGATAAAAGAACTGTGCTTGCGAGCCGTCCGCCTTGATAGCAGTGTTTATCAAGCCCTCATCAAAATCCTTGATCAGTCTCTGACCCTCAGGATATTGCATCTCAGAAAAGGATACGGGTAGATTTGAGCCAACTTGGTCTCCCACTTTGGAAAGCCCAAGCTCAATTCCTCCGCCAAAGAGTGTCATGCCGATAATGGCAAAAAGCAAACCCAAGATCACCTCATCCGGCCGCTGCAACCGCTCTCGCAGGATCAGATACAACACACCCAAAAGAAAGAGTGAAAGCGGAACTATCGCCCTTAGAGCATCACCAATGTTTCGCCGCAGCTGATCTATGACCCCTCGATTGAAGGCTGAAGCTTTGCTTGTCGTAAGAGGGATCTCTCCCATGATCAAGTCACTGAATCTCTCTTTGAGCAAGTCATCCCCATTCTCCAGAAGCCAATGACGGAAGCCTTCATCGGATCCAAAGACATCTAGAATGCGATCTTGTCTGATGCCTATCTGAGCTACATATGCCATCAGCTCTTTCTCATCATTTGAAAAAAGCTGCAATTGCGCCGCATAGCCGGCATTCCCAATGACATAATCCCGCATTGCCATATCATCTTCAAAGAGATAGCTCTTCCGAGGATTGGATTCAGAAAAAAAGTCCACTTCACTTTGAGCTGCGGGAACATTGAAGGACAATATGATGCCAAGCACTATCACGGCAATCACCGGCAGCAATGATGCCAAAGTCACCACTCCAAAGCCGCCCTCTGTCTTGCTTCCACCCCGATTTGCCACATGACTGATACCGATACCCAATGCCAAGACCAAAGGAACCGTGACAGGCCCGGTGGTGACTCCTCCACAATCCCAAGCTAATCCCAAGATATGCTTGAGATTGGGATCCAGCCAAGCATAAAGTGACAAAGTCAAAAGTAAAGTCACGATCACATAAAGATAAGGCTTCAGTGAATGTCCCCTGAGAAATCTTATCATGCTCAAAACAAGCGCAATGCCCACTCCAAATCCAACCGCTGCCACAAGCCACGCCGCATATCTGTTTAACATAAGAAAGAGTAGCGGTGCATTCCATGCCTGCACGCTGCTGCCTGCCACCTTAAGCACCGCTATCGCCGGCTCTGCAAGGGTCGCCCCCACTCCCAAAACAAAACCAATCAGAAGAATGCTGGTGACTCCTATCTTCTGCGGAAGCCTGACGCCAATCTCTTCGCCCATTGGCATGATTCCCAAAAGCAGCCCTTCCAGAAAGAAAGTCAAACCCAAGATAACCATCATCATCCCCAAAGCGATGACTGATGAATCCATGAGTGGAATACCAAGAACAATGATCTGAAACAGGATGAGATATACAATGATGCCGATAACCGCCTTAAATTGCTCAGCAACCTTGTTTTTCACATAACGCAAGATCAGGTTTGTTGCCTCTTTTTTGCTTACCAATATATGACGCTCATGAGGGAGCTTCTTTCGCATCGCGCTGTCTCTCCTAATGTCTTTCTCATCTACTAATGCCAAATCACATTAACAAAGGATTTTTGGCAATATATTCCACTCGTCATTTGTTGTCAAGCCTTATCCAAAAGCAATCAGCATCTTGCCTGAGACTCATGAATCTAGGGGTGGCTTGCAGCTGCCCGTTTGGCTGGAGGCCTGAAAATGTATCTCAACCTTCTAAGCTCTCTAAACCCTCTCAACCAATTCGTGTAGATTAGTGCTAACTCGTGGACAGATTATGGATTCCGGATAAGCCTCACTACGTTCGACTTTCCGGAATGACTGGTCTGGGGCTGGGAGCTTGGTATCCACAATGACGTCCCGCTGTGACAATAAAGTGACAAGATGTCGCTTCCACATAGGGAAGACTGTTTTTGGGCTTGGATATAAAGCGACAAGACGTCGCTCCTACAATGGAAGGCTGGTTTGGGGCAGGGGCATGAGTGATTGCACCTGAGACATTGAGCGGTTGCATACCGCTCCTAATTTTGACATCGGTGCAGCGATGATGATAGGCGGCTGCTTTAGCTGCCGTGTTTTCAGCAGCTCGAGCTTAGGAATATTGATGATCTCCGGTGGGCTTTAGCCACCGGCAAAACGCAGACAGATGCTTGAGATGCTCAGATAGATTCCGGATAAGCCTTACTCCGTTCGACTTTCCGGAATGACTAACGTAGGGCTGGTAGTGAAGATACGAAATGACTAATGTAGGGCGAGTGTGGGGATATGGAAAGACTAATGTGAGGCTGGTGGTGAGGGTAGAAACTTGCGCAAAACTCCAGCACTCCAGCACTCCAGCACCCCAAAACCCAATCATAAGAGTCCGTCAAATCAGTTAAATCCGCGTTCTATATTCATTGATCTGCAGCGCCCAAAGCGACACGATTATTCTGAATCCTCAATTCGACTTGCCACGAAGTGTTCGCCGACTACGACACCCTAATTCTACATCGTACATCGTAAATTGTACATCGTA
>CALGPA010000067.1 GCA_937960795.1 uncultured bacterium
TATATAAATATATATATTGGTGAATATAAAAAAAGACTAACTTTGTTAACTTGGGGCATTGGCAGGCTCGTAAATGCTTGAATTATATGGCGTGCTCATGCCTTCCTCACCGGTCGCTCACTGCTCGGGACAGCAAGGGGTGAGAAACTAAGGACTTACGCGTTTCCCCCAAAAAGTGTAAACCAAGCTCAATATTTGCTCTTTGCGTCGGTCTCTGCTGCGTAGTACTGTGTGCAGAATAGCATTCTTTCTTATCTTTCACATGGATAACTTGTCTGCTTTCTAGGACGATGGGTCTTGAGTCTGGCACTCTTAGTGATGCTCATATCTGAGCAAAAAAAGCCCCGGTATGAGCCGGGGCTGATGTCTGCGAGGTGAATCACTTAATCTGCTATTCACCAATGATTTTGATTAACACTCGTTTTCTGCGTTTCCCGTCAAATTCCCCATAGAAGATCGCTTCCCATGGGCCCAGATCCAGCTTTCCATCAGTGATCGCGACCACCACTTCTCTTCCCATCACCTGTCTTTTGAGATGTGCATCAGCATTATCTTCAAAGCCATTGTGTTGATATTGAGAGTGAGGTTTCTCCGGGGCGAGCTTCTCCAGCCATTTCTCATAATCTGCATGCAGTCCGATTTCGTTGTCGTTGATAAAGACCGATGCGGTGATGTGCATAGCATTTACTAACACCAGTCCTTCAAGAATTCCGGATTCCGTGACTGCGGCTTGGACATCATGACTGATGTGCACAAATTCCCGGCGCTTGGATGTATTGAACCAGAGTTCTTTTCTATAGCTTTTCATGATTCAATACAAAGGCTGAACTTCCAAAAAGCGAGCCAGTTCGCTTGGGCTATCAAAGATCATATCAGCTCCGGAGTCGGCGAGGCTCTGTTTGCTGCTGTATCCCCAAGCAGCGCCGATGGCTATCATTCCGGCGTTCTTGGCGGTCTTCATATCAACCGGCATATCTCCAACGAGTGCGGCATTTGGGGGTTTGCATTTGAGCTTGATGAGCATTTCCAGAGCAATAGTCGGATCCGGCTTGTTCGGCCGTCCCAATTGCTCACCGTTGCTAAGCCTGAAGGGATTGCTATTATGACCTAGCATGGCGCCTCTGAAAAAATGACTGACCATTTTTTTAGTAAAGAAATGAGCTTTGTTTGACAAAATGCCCAATTTTACTTTTCGAGAAACAGCCACTTGAAGCATGTATATGATCCCCGGGAAGGGCATGGTTGAAGCATAGCACTGGCGCTCATAGTAGTTACGGAACAGACTTGATAGATTCTCGATGTTTTTTGGTTTACGGCGATGTTCAGGGAGTGCACGACGCACCAGCTCATCCTGGCCATGGCCAATAAAGCCTAGGTACGCCTCAATCGAGTGTTCAGGATGCCCCAAATCTGCCAAGCCTTGATTCATGGCATCAGCTATATCCCGCAGGGAATCAAGCAGAGTGCCATCCAGATCAAAGATGACAGCGTTGATGAGGGGTCTTTTTTGCATAGTTTATACTTCCTTTTTAATTTGTTCAATCTTAAATGGGTCTTTAGCCTCACCGGCATAGACTGAAATGTGCGGGAAAGGAATTTCGATTCCATCTTTGTCAAAGCGTTCTTTTACTGCCAACATCAATTCTGTCTGCATCGGTACGACATTGGATGTTTCTGTCCAGACGCCGAAGTTGATATCAACGCTGGAATCACCAAAGCCGGCAAGATTGATCAAAGGAGCCGGCTCTTTGAGAGCTCCGGGCATTTCATCAGCAATCTCTTTAAGAATCCCTAAAACTTTGCGTACGTCTTCCTTGTATGCTACTCCGACCTTGATCTGAGAGCGACGGATGTCGTATTTGGTGAGGTTTATCACTTCATTTTTGATCATAGTCTCATTGGGAATACGTACATAGCGTCCGTCGAAAGTTTTGAGTTTGAGTGACAATAGATCTATTCCTTGGATGATGCCTAGGGTCCCACCAACCTGCACTACATCTCCAATCACGAAGGGGCGTTCGGAGATCAAGAATATGCCACTGATGATGTTTGAGACACTGGTCTGTGAAGCGAAACCGATCGCGACTCCAAAGATACCTGCAGCTCCCAATATTGCGGAAATCTTGAAGCCAAATTCATTCATCACCATGATGAACAGAACCAGCATTAGGACGTATTTGAGGGTTCGCAAGATAAGGACTTCCGCTTGGAGAGAAAGCTTGTCTTTGATCAATCGGGCTACAATCTTGCGGATTAGGTTGATCACCGGGATACCAATTACCAGGGTCAAGAGCACCCTGACAATCAGGCTTACCCTATCAGGTGTAAAAAAATTGTTGATCGTATCTGTCATGCTAGCCATGCTTACAAGTTCAAACATGTGTAGTTACCTCTTTCTTCTTGCACACTAGGTGCATTTTTTGGGTTATTGATTTTCTGTCCACCATTTTGGACGCTTATTCTGTTGCATCGATGCCATCTTGTGTTCACTATCTTCCACATTTCATGGAAGTCCTCTATACTCGAAACCCTATTACAAATCTCTATTCATCTCTATCTATAGATACTTAGAGGTATGTCACTTTTGCAATATCGACCTTGGGAAAGCTAGGACTAAAACTCTCACAAACTGAGAATCGATAAATATTCCCTGCCATGTCAATATTTTGATATATACATTTTAACTTGTTTATGCTCCCAGACAAGATAAATTGGCTCTTCACCCGAAAAAAAAGCCACGCAAATGAGTGGCTTCTATCTGAATGAGCAATGAAACTAGTTAAATTCCACTTGTGGTGCTGATTCTGCTCCTGCATCGGCTGCGAAGAATTGAAATGCTCTGGCTCCGATCATGCCTGCGATGATGTTGTTTGGAAAGACTACGATCATCTGATTGTAGTTCTTTGCTGCATCATTGTAGCGCATTCTTTCGGTGCGGATGCGGTTTTCAATGCCCTCAAGCTGAGCTTGGAGCTGCAGGAAGTTCTGATTTGCCTTGATTTCGGGATAACGCTCTACTACGACCATCATCCGGCTGAGAGCACCGGTAAGGCCGGCTTGATTTGCTTGGAACTGCTGAAAAGCATTTGGATCCGAAAGCGCTTCCGGAGGCAGGTTTACCTGACCACCCATCTGAGCACGAGCTTCTGTGACTTGGGTCAAGGTTTCCCTTTCAAAGTTTGCAGCACCCTGCACCGTAGCGACAAGATTGGGAACAAGATCAAAGCGGGATTGATATACGTTTTCCACTTGAGCCCAAGCTGTTTCCACAGATACTTTTTCTCTTTGGAGGCTATTGTATCTGCCCACAAACC
>CALGPA010000068.1 GCA_937960795.1 uncultured bacterium
GCTCTATGAGTTTTCACGCTTAAAGCCTTTTGCCAAACGTCTTGCCGGAAATCTGAGTGGAGGGATGAAACAAAAGCTGGCGCTTTCCTGCGCTTTGATTCATACGCCGGAACTGATTATTCTGGACGAGCCAACCTTTGGAGTGGATCCGATATCCCGGATGGAATTTTGGCAGATATTGCACGAATTGAAGCGGGATGGCGTAAGCATTGTAGTCTCTACACCCTACATGGATGAAGCCGGGCAATGTGATCAGATCACGCTGTTGCACAAAGGAGAAGTGATCGGCAAGGGCAGTCCGCAGGAGATAATCGATTCCTGGCAGGGGCGTTTGTATAAGCTGCGGGCAAATGATTTGCAAGATCTGTATAAGTATTTGAACACCAAGGTAGAGCGTGGGGATCTGCAGCTATTCGGCTCCGAGATTCACCTGTTCAGCGAAGTGGAGATAGAAGCAAAGACTATAGAAAATTGGAGCAAAGAACATCCGGATCTGACAAGCTGTGAAGAGATCAGTCCCGGCATGGAAGATGTGTTCCTGAAGATGATGCAATGATACATACAATAGATTTGGTGAAAGAATTTGGCTCCTTCAGAGCGGTTGACAACATCAATTTGGACATCGCCAAGGGAGAGATATTCGGCTTTTTGGGCGCTAATGGAGCAGGTAAGACCACCACCATCCGCATGTTGTGCGGATTGCTGTTGCCCAGTAGCGGTAGCATCACGGTGGATGGCCTGGATATTGCCAAACACAGTGAACAGGTGAAGCACAAGATCGGCTATATGAGCCAGAAGTTTTCTCTGTATCCGGATCTGAAGGCGATCGAGAATCTGGAATTTTATGCCGGAATATATAAAGTGCCATTCAAAAAGGCGCTGGCAAACATCAGAGATGTAGTGGATCAATTTGGACTTACGGACATTCTGAGTAGCATCACCGGAGATCTGCCGATGGGCTATAAGCAGCGGCTCAGTCTGGTGGCAGCCTTAGTGCATGATCCGCCATTGGTGTTTTTGGATGAACCCACCAGCGGAGTGGATCCGCAGGCCAGACGCGAGTTTTGGCAAGTGATAAACGATCTGGCTCAAACCGGTAAAAGTGTAATCGTAAGCACTCATTTCATGGATGAAGCGGAATATTGCCATCGGGTGATCGTAATGCAGGACGGTCGTGAGGTGGTTTTGGGCAAGCCCGCTGAATTGAAAGATCAGCATCAGGCGGGCAGCATGCAAGAACTCTTTTTGAGAGTATTGGGAGAGAACAATGCCAAATCTGTCTAGAATCCATGCTATAGCGCAAAAGGAAGTGTTTCACATACTGCGGGATTCCCGAACCCTGGTGATCATCATTCTGATGCCGCTCTTACAGCTTATCATCTTCGGATACGCCATGAACATGGAATTGCGGCAAGTTCCCCTTGTTGTGCAGGATAATGCTTTAAACGGCGCCTCAAGGGCTCTGATCGATGCCTTTATTCATACGGACTATTTTCAGGTGGTTCCGTTAGCAGCAAAACAACTGGAGCCTCAGAGTATTTTCCAGACTCGTAAGGCACAGGCTACGCTCAGCATTCCCAAGGAATTTGGCAATTCTGATACTGCCGTATATCTGGAAATTGATGCCTCGGATCCTAATAGCGCACAATTGATCCAGAATTATGCCACAGGAATTGTCAGTTCATTCAGGGGCAGTGTCGCGGCAGGGATTGATCTGCGTCCGTTGATTTTGTATAATCCGGATATGAAGAGTTCCTTTTTCTTTGTGCCGGGTTTGATTGCCATGATTCTGGTAATGATCTGTGCCTTGCTTACCAGCATTTCTATCAGCAGAGAAAAAGAAATGGGTAGCATGGAGCAGATTTTGGTATCGCCTGTTTCTGCAAGCGAGATTCTTCTGGGCAAAGTATTGCCCTACATTCTGTTGGGTTTGCTGGATGCTCTTCTGATCCTGGGTGTGGGGATGCTGTTGTTTCAGGTGCCCTTCCGGGGAGAATTCGTGGTCTTTTTGCTCTTTACCTTTCTATATGTGCTTACTTCGCTGTGTTTGGGGCTTCTGGTTTCCACGGTAGCCAAAACTCAGCAGGCGGCGATGATGATGGCATTGGGCATTACTCTGTTGCCCACTTTATTGCTTTCCGGATATATGTTTCCCATCTCCAGTATGCCGCCCGTATTGCAGAAGCTTACCCTTGTGATTCCCGCCCGCTATTACCTGCAAATAATTCGGGGAATAATGCTGAAAGGGAATGGAGTGCAGCATTTGTTTCAAGCAGGGCTCAGCCTGGTAATCATGAGCGCAGTGATGCTGCTGGTGGCAGCCCGCCGCTTCAAATTGAGGTTGTCATGAAATCGCTGAGAGTAATAGCCAGTTTCATCAAAAAAGAGTTTCGCCAGATCGTTCGCAGCCGGGAGATGCTGATTGTGCTGTTTGGTTTGCCGGCGGTTCAGCTGTTAGTGATGGGTTTTGCGGTATCCAACGAAGTAAAAAACCTGCGTTTGGCCTTTCTGGATTATGATCGCAGCAGCAGTAGCCGGGCTCTGGTACAGAGCTTTAATACTGCGGATCGCTTCAAAATTGTGCCGGTGGAGCAGGATGCCAGAGCCGAAGAGCTGATCTCATCCTGGCAGGCGCAAATAGTGGTGGTGATCCCGCCCGGTTTTTCTCAGGATTACCTTTCCGGCAAGGGGAGCAGTTTACAGCTTGTTGTGGATGGCATAGACGGCAATTCTGCGGCGGTGGCAAATGCATATGTGGCAGGAGTTTTGGGGGAGTTTCACCGGCGAAATCTACAAGAGAGGCGGATCCGGACTCCACTTTCCAAACCCATTGCTGAAGTTGAGCTGATCTCCCGCATGAGCTTCAATCCGGATCTGAAGAGTAGCGTGAATACCATTCCGGGCATCATCGCGGTATTGGTAACGGTAACTTCTATGATGCTTTCCGCCATCAGCCTGGTGAAGGAGAAAGAGCTGGGGACTCTGGAGCAGCTATTGGTAACTCCGGTGAAGAAACAGCAATTGATGGCAGGGAAACTGGTTCCATATCTGATCATTACTCTGGCGCAATTGCAGGTGGCGATAGTGATGGCTGGCCTCATCTTCAAGCTGCAGTTGGCAGGCAGTTATTGGCTCTTAATGCTTTTTTCCGGGATCTATCTGTTTACCACACTGGGACTGGGGATATTGATCTCGACCAAGGTAGGCACTCAGCAGCAGGCGATGTTCTTTTCCTGGTTTATCATGGTGATATTCATCCTGCTTTCCGGATTCTTTGTTCCCGTGCGCAATATGCCCCCCGCGATCCAATGGATCAGCTATTTCAACCCTCTCAGCCACTACATGACGGTGTTAAGGGAGATAGTGATCAAGGGCAGCAATCTGGGGCAACTGGCAAAGGAATTTTGGATTCTTCTGAGCAGTGGCTTGATCATCTTCAGTATAAGTGTAATCAGCTTTAGAAAGAGAATATGAACAGCCTTTCAGCTGTTGAACAGGCAAGTTCCGAGCCGGGAGACCATCCGGAAGCAAGCAGCAGCAATCAGGCGTGGTTACGCAGTTTCAGCTCCATCGGATGCGGATTAAGGTATACCTGATCTGCCAGATATTCTTTATAAGACCATTGCACGTAAAAATGGACAATAAGTTTATCTAAATAATTCTTGACAA
>CALGPA010000069.1 GCA_937960795.1 uncultured bacterium
CAGCATTGGGCGGCTAGAAGCCGCCCCTACACTAGTCATTCCGGAAAGTCGAACGTAGTGAGGCTTATCCGGAATCCATAGTCTGTCCACGATTTGCACTATTCAACACGAATTGGTTTAGATGGTAGAGAAGCATATCCTAGCTTCCTGCCCGGCTCGGCGGACGCCTCCCCCCGGGACAAGATGTCGCGTCTACTATAGGCGGCTACAAGCCACCTCTACATTAGTCTTATCAATGTGGAAGCGAGATCTTGTCACTTTATATCCACCCTGACGCCAGCCCAAATCCGGCGAGGTCAAGGCAAGCTATCCGGATGCCATCTTTTCGAGACATTCGGGATATGTGGCATAAAGTCAACAAGATCAAAGATAAAGCGGCGATTTTTCTTGACAGAATATCTAAGTGATGCACAATAGCCTCAAAGAGGATAATATGACTAAGAGAATATTGTTGATGACCCTATTTGCAAGCCTTTCTATCTTGGCTTTGGGTCTATCCATATATGACATTCAATACACCAGCTTCCCCGGAAGTGACAATACCTATCCCTCGCCGTATGCCGGCAAGAGGGTCAGCACCGAAGGCATCGTCACCGCCATCGATTACAAGGCCGGCGGCTACTTCATTTCAGAAGCCGTTGCCGGGCCCTATTCCGGGCTTTTGATCATTGACCGCTCTTCCCAGGTTCGGGTAGGCGATCGCGTCCTTGTTAGCGGCACTGTACGTGAGACATTTGGGATGACCACTCTACAGGACATAAGTTCCACTGAGATTTTGGAGCGCAATCATCCTCTGCCTCATCCGGTGATCCTCACCACTGCTCAGCTTACTCGCGCCATGGAAGCAGAAGCTTATGAAGGCGTCTATGCCAGGATTCTCTCTGTGAGCAGTAGCAGCCGAAAGACAAATTCCAATCGTCTGCAAGTTAGCGACGGCACCGGTCTATGCAGTGTGAGCTTGGGTAGCTTTGCCTCATCAAGAAGTAGCAGTTCCCGGAAGCTCGGTAGCCAGTTCAGCTCCATCACCGGTATTGTCACATACAGCTTTGGAGAATTCTCGCTAAATCCCATTACAGACACAGATATTGTAGTAAACCAGCCGGTATCAATCCAAAACCGCAGCTGGGGAAGAATCAAATCCATCTATAAGTAAACGAGGTTCATAATGAAAAAGTTTTTTAAAACTCTCTTTCTCATCGGCGGCAGCGCAGCCGCAGCCCACTTTGGCTTGAAGGCATACCGTAGAATCAATGGCATTGTAAAACTTTCGAAATCCCTTCCCGAGTTTCTTTCAAACGTATATGGAGAGTTTCCCAAGCTGGATATCAATCAAAGCTTTAGCCTGCTTTCCATAAAGATTGGCTTCTCCCAAGAGGTCCTTGACAAACATGATGATATCGAAAACACAGTCCGGGAATACATTGATGATTTCTATCCTGAGATTGCCAAGTGCTCGATCGACATCGATCTGCACATCAAAGGCGAAGATGAAGGCGAGGATGAGCTTGGTGAGATCGTCGAAGATGCTCAGGAAAAAGCAGAAGAGATCATGGACAAAGCCGAGAAGGTGATTGACAAGGCAGAAGACAAGATCAAAGAAGCCAAAGATAAGGCAGAGGATATCCTCAAATAATCCTTAGCTTATGTGTATTATATAGGTGGAGTTTTATGCTCCACCTTTTCTTTTGCCTTGGTTTTTTATGGCGCAACACCCACAATCCAAGTATACTTTCTATAAAAAGATAAAAAAAGGGGATAGCCATGAAAGTAGTACACTATGAAAATGTAAAACTCGAAGATGTGAGCGTTGAAGGAGCAAAAGGAGCTAAGATCCGCTGGCTGATCAGCCAAAAAGACGGAGCTCCAAACTTTGCGATGAGGATGTTTGAAGTCGAGCCCGGCGGACACACTCCCTATCATCAGCATGAGTGGGAGCACGAGCTCTATTGCCTATATGGCAAGGGCGCATTGGTCACTGAACGCGGCGAGATACCTTTTGCTGAAAATGACATAATGTATGTAGATCCCGGCATGATGCACGCTTTCAAGAATGTCGGCGAAGAAAGCCTGAGATTTCTCTGCTTGGTGCCACATGAACAACCGGCTACCAAGAAAACCATCAATCCATTTGCTGATGAAGAAGCAAACGACTGCTAGGCATAATCATGAACAAGACAAATAAAGAATATCTCTACAAACTCCTGAAAGTAGCAAGTCCATCCGGATTTGAAAGTGAAGCACAGAAGATTAGCAGGGAATATCTCAAGGGAACCTGCGATGATATTTCCAGCGATATAAATGGTAATCTCATAGCCTTCAAGCGCGGCAAAGGTGAGCGTAAGATCATGATCATCGGTCATGCTGATGAGATCGGCTTTATGATCCATCACGTCGATGATAGTGGCTATCTTTATGTGAAACCCCTCGGCGGATTTGACGTAAATCTGCTTCCGGGCTTGAGGCTGGATATCAATCACGATGGCAAAGTCGTGCGCGGCATCATCGGCAAAAATGCGCCGCACATGTCGCGCGGGGATGATTCCGCTCAAAAGCTGAAAATGGAAGATATCTGGATCGACATCGGCGCCAAAGACAAAGAAGACGCTCTTACAAAAGTGTCCATTGGTGATACAGTGACCTTCTATGGTATGGTCGAAGAGCTCGGGAATGACAATATCGTCAGCAAAGCCACTGACAACAAGGTGGGAGTATATATCGCGGCAGCCGTGATGAAAGCCCTCGCCAAAACTGAGATCCAAGCAAATTACTTTGCTGTGGCATCTGTCGGAGAGGAGACCACCATGAAAGGCGCTGCTACCAGCAGCTATAAGATCAGGCCTGATATCGCAATCGCGGTGGATGTGACCTTCACGTCCGATGTTCCCGGTGCGGATAAGAGGAAATTTTCGGATGTGCGTTTGGGAGCAGGACCCACTTTGGCCTTGGGGCCACTAGTGCATCCAAAGGTAAACCAAAGACTGCAGGAGCTCGCCAAGAAACACAAGATCCCGCTACAGATCGAGATCTCACCTCGGGGAACAGGCACAGATGCCGACGCGATTCACGCCAAAAGAGCGGGAGTAGCCACAGCAGTGCTCAGCATCCCAAACCGCTATATGCATTCACCAAATGAGATTGTAAACTTGGCGGATCTGGACAACGCTGTCAAGCTGCTAACAGAGTTTGTAAAAAGCATCGACGACAAATTTGATCTCAGTCGATAGATAGTACAAAGCCTATTCTCGTTCTCTGGCTGCACTGCCCCACGGGAGCCACTCGGACGCTTCCTGAGCCCGACTCAGCAGGCTTCCGGGTGAGTCTCAAGAGGGAGCTTTGCAGCGAGCTTGTAAAGCAGGGATGACTTTCTGATAAGCATCCCTGCTTTTTATCAATTAGTCTCTGGCGTCGAGCTTGATCTCACTTCTGATGATCCGATCCAGAAGATCCGATTGCCGCCTTTCTTTCCCATATATGCTGACAGGGTAGTAATGATCTCGATTTGTAAAGATGATCAATCCACCATCCCTATACTCATAGTTGAAGGCATGGACGTTAACCCAGATAGTCTGAATAAAACCGAGACTTTCCCAAAAGCTCTTCCTGATGCTGTGTTCGCGCGCTGAGACTGCGAGATTCTTATAATAACGCCGACTGGATTGAACAGATTGTGCGCTGGAGCGAAAATCCGCTTCAAACTCCAGCATGTCGGGGTTTTGATCAAGCTCCCAGTTTTGATTCAGATCTGCATTTTGATCAAAATCACTGATCAGAATGAGATCAAGATCAGGCATCTGCAGGCTGCCGACTATGCTCTTGGACGCAAAATCCAGTCGGTAGTCATATGAGACTCCGACATCTGTCTCAAGGCTTGAGTGCGGGAAATCGAAGGAATAGATATAGTGTGTTGAGCTTTGATTGTCATAAAAAGACCAGCTATCTATAGGGATCTCTACATCATCTAAATACAAAGCTTCCAATGGGAACATTGACACTACACGAATACGTGGATCAGTGAGTCGGGAGCCCATGTAATCCTCTATCTCAAACAATAGATAGAAGTCTTCCACCGGGTTTACTATGATCTCAAGCTCAGTTGGAACCGTCTTGCTGCTGTCACTATCGCAAGAAAAAAGCATAAACATCATCACAAGAAAGATTGCCGGAATCATGATCTTCTTCATCTTAACAACTCCTTGGACTCTTTGATCCTTTCACAGAGTCTGAGTCCCCGAGCAATTCGGGCTTGATCATTGTAGATGGTCCTATCTTGCATCACCCTTTGATTTTGATAACTATGGTAATCATAATAACCGGTGAAGCCCACAAATCCTTTGTCGTCATAGGCATAGTTGGTGGCGCTTAATGAAAACTCTGAGATCCATATATCATCCAGTAAAGCCCATACACTATGTGGAATTCTATTGTCCCGCACCGTAGCATCAATTTCTTTATTGGTGGAGATCTCATTATTATCCCTAGCACAGAAGTAGCTTGAGATGCTTTGGATATCCGGGTCTTCCGTCAGAGCCCACTCAATTTCCCAGTCGCTATCTTCATCAAACTCGGAGTGTGAGACAAGATGTTGCGAAGGGAACAACACGCTTCCGGATATGCTTTTGTTTGAGAATTCGATCATATAGTCGACACTAGTATCAAAATGCTCTGTCTGAAAAAACTCCGAGCCTGTATCTAAGAAGCCGTGAGTATAGTATCCTGTGCGTCCATCATAGCTCATTCGTCTAATTGGGATGCTTTCTCCATTAAGCTTTAGGCTCTCTAGCGGATTCTTTGACAATAAATCCACATAAGTATCCCAATTGCCATTATCGTCTGAGTAAGCTTGAACGAAGAGATAAAAGTCTTCCACGGGGTTTAAATATACATCAACTGCTGAAGGGTAGCCCATCTTATCGCTATCACCACATGAGCATAGGCTCACTAGAATGATAAATACAAAACATAAATACACGAGTTTGCTCATATATGTCTCCTTTGTAGGTTTAACTACTTGCGATCCCTGCCCATTGCATCTGCCATGAGGATCGCGCTATAGATCATGTCGGATGAGATCTCGCCCGGTTCATGGTGGATTGAACTGCCGGGGATAACGGTCTTATCGGCAATAAGTCTGATTTTGTGGTGCAGATCATCCTTGATGCCCAGATCCGCCAATGTACAAGGCAGACCGATCTTCTCACAAAAGCTGTAGACTTCTTCCATCTCATTTTGAGCTGCTGCATTTAGATGAAGAGTGGCCAGCACTCCGAAAGCGACCTTCTCTCCATGAAAATAGCCGTGCGTGTCGTCAACAGCTGTTAGGCCATTGTGGATCGCATGAGCTCCGGCTATCCCGCTGCTCTCGAAGCCAATCCCACTCAACAGGATGTTGGCTTCGGTGATCTTGGAAAAAGCAGGGGTGATCGCTCCCTGAAGATTGGCAAGCTTGGCTTGATATCCATATTCCAGCAATATATCATAGCACAATTTCGCTATACCGAGACCGGTGATGGTGCTGAGCCCACCACACTCATTTGGGGATCCGCTTTGTTGACAGGATCTTGCCTCAAACCACGTGGCAAGAGCATCTCCCATCCCCGAGATCAAGAACCTGACCGGGCTTTGGACGATGATGTCCAGATCCACCAATACAGCGGCGGGGCTTCTCTTTTGATAGTGCACGGCTTCGAAGACCCCGGACTCTGTGTAGGTAACGGCACAGCCGCTACATGGCGCATCGGTGGAAGCGATGGTCGGCACCACGATCACCGGCAGATTCGCTCTGTCTGCAGAGATCTTGGCCGTGTCGATTGTCTTGCCTCCTCCCATGCCGATTATGAGGTCCGCCTTGGTTTGGCTGAGCTGTATTGCGATCCGGCTAAGCTCAGTCTCGCTGCACTCCCCGCCAAACACTTCAACCACACAGACATCATTCAAGTCTTCGCCGACGTGGCGGGACAAGACCTTTTTCACGACCGTCGGTGACGCCAAAAGCAACGCCTTGCTGCCATATCTTGAGATAAGCTGCACAAGCTCTCGCAGTGTGCCGGTTCCTTGAATGTAGCTTCCCGGAAATATCGCTTTCTGGATCATAAATCACCTCAATGAGTTCTTTGTATCAGCATTCTAGAAGCAAGATCCCTTATGCCATCAAGGAGACCCATTTGCTTCTACTACTATGAGGCAACCATAGATTACTAGGCTCAGTTTGGTCAAGCTTTTTATTGCCTAAAGCTGCCGGCCTGATTCATAGCTTGTGTCTTTATGTTGACATTCGCCGACAGTTGATTGATGACCCCTTTTTTTGCAGGCCTTCTATGCAGATCTTAAGAAATTTGCTTGACGAATTGGCATAAGTATTTGTTCTTGCAAAGAACAAGCTTTAGGCTGATCATAGCTTGACAGAGCATGATCTATATCATTGATTGGCTTAGCTGTATGGCTTGTTTTGACATGTGTATACAAAATAGAAGAATAAAGGAGAAAAGAGTGGAAAAAATGATGCTATTGGGCGATGAAGCCCTCGCGCAAGGAGCTCTGGATGCCGGAATATCAGGCTTTTATGGCTATCCCGGAACTCCATCCACCGAGATCATTGAATACGTTCAAAGATCAAAACAAGCAATCGAGGACAATATCCACAGGACTTGGTCTTCAAACGAAAAGACAGCCATGGAAACTGCCTTGGGTATGAGCTATACCGGACGCAGGACTATGGTCACGATGAAGCATGTCGGCCTTAATGTCGCTGCCGATCCCTTCATGAATTCAGCAATGACTGGATCCCACGGTGGACTACTGATTGCAGTGGCAGACGATCCTTCCATGCATTCATCCCAAAATGAGCAAGACTCTCGCTTTTTTGGACACTTTGCAATGATCCCCATCTTGGAGCCGTCCAACCAACAAGAATGCTATGACATGGCGTTTTATGGCTTTGAGATCTCAGAGAAGTTTCACACTCCTGTGATGATCCGTCTCACCACCCGCTTATCCCACTCCCGTAGCGGTGTCCAGAGAAGATCACGCATCTCTCAAAACGAGCTAAGTAAGCCCGAAGATATCTTCCAGTTTATGCTTCTGCCTGCAGTTGCCCGCAAGAAGTATAAGAACCTGATCAAGATGCAAAAAGACTTTATGGCAGATTCCGCAAACAGCCCATTTAACAGCTTCACCATGGATGCCAAAGACTATAGCAAGGGCATTATCGCCACCGGCTTGGCATACAACTATCTGCGTGAAGCCTTTGGCAAGGATCCCATCCCCTATCCCGTCCTGAAGATCTGCCAATATCCGGCACCTATGGATGAGATTCGTCAGCTTTATGACAAGTGTGATGAGCTTTATATCCTCGAGGAAGGCATGCCCGTCTTGGAAGAAAAGCTTATCGGCGCAGGCTTTGCCGGAACTAAGCCCATCCATGGGAGGCTGGACGGAAGCCTCGAGCGCGATGGAGAGCTGAATCCAAACAAAGTTGCTGCTGCTTTGGGAATGCCCGTTAAATACGGCAAAGACATTCCCGAGATCGTCACCGGACGTCCACCGGCACTATGTGTGGGCTGCCCGCATGCTGATAGCTTTATCGCCCTGAACAAGGCTGTGGAAGAATATGGAAGAGGCCATGTCTTCTCCGATATCGGCTGCTACACCCTAGGCTTTATGCCGCCCTACAATGCGATCAATTCCTGCGTGGATATGGGCGCTTCCGTCACCATGGCAAAAGGCGCTGCAGATAGCGGACTCTTCCCTGCCATCGCCGTGATCGGAGACAGCACATTTGCGCATAGCGGCATGACCGGTCTCCTGGATTGCATCTATGACAAATCAAACGTCGTGATCGTGATCTTGGACAATAGCACCACAGGCATGACAGGAGGACAGGACTACACCGCTTTCGGCAAGCTCGAAGAGATCTGCCTTGGCTTGGGAGTCGAAAAAGAACACATCCGCAGCTTCTTCCCCTTTGTGAAGAATCACGAAGAAATGACTCAGGTCTACAAGGAAGAGATTGCCTATGAAGGAGTTTCAGTGATCATCCCGCGCAGAGAATGTGTGCAAACCATGAAAAGAAGAAACAAAAAGGGGAGCAAATAATGAAGAAAGATATCATTCTCGCCGGAGTCGGAGGACAGGGAATCCTAACCATCGCCACCATCCTCGGTCATGCCGCCCTCAAAAGAGGATGGCAACTTAAGCAAGCCGAAGTTCATGGCATGAGCCAACGCGGAGGCGACGTTCAGAGCCATCTGCGTCTTTCTGATGAAGAGATCCACAGCGATCTCATCACCATGGGTGATGCAGATATGATCCTCAGCGTCGAACCGATGGAATCCTTGCGCTATCTGCCATATCTTCATGAAGAAGGCTGGATCATCACAAACTCCAACCCCTTCAAAAACATCCCCAACTACCCCAATGAAGAAGATCTCTACAAAGCGATTAAGGGCATCAAAAACCACCTGCTCTTCGATGCGGACGCCATCGCCAAAGAGATCAAAGCAAACCGCTCCATGAACATAGTAGTCCTGGGAGCCGCGATCAAGCAGCTCGGCTTCTCTGAAGAGGAGATCTCAGAGAGCATCAAGGCGATCTTTGCCAGCAAGGGCGAAACAATCGTGGAAGCCAATCTCCGCGCTTTGGTCGCCGGGATAAAACTAAGTAAGTAAGACTGCTTATCAATAGATACAGACCCGTGCTCCGGATTCCGGATCACGGGTCTTCTTTGCATTAAGCGAGTAGCAGGAAGACTCTTGCGTAGCAGGGAGTGATCTGAAGAAACAGATAAAGCATTTGACAAAAAACAGTGCAATATGAGCTTGGTTAACATAGGGAAGCTTCCCTTTAGGAGTAATAGATTGAATATCATAAATCAAAAAACAGGTTGGATCGAAGTGATCTGTGGCAGTATGTTTAGCGGAAAGACAGAGGAGCTCATTCGCCGCATCCGTAGAGCTGAATACGCAAAACAAAAGGTCTTGGTTTTCAAACCGGCTATTGATGATCGATATGATGAGATCAATATCGTCTCCCATTCAAACATGAAGGCTCCGTCAATCCCCATCAATGAAGCCTCCGAGATCTATCCGCATTTGGACGATGACACTCAGATCATCGCCATCGATGAAGCTCAGTTTTTTGATGAATCCATAGTCGGAATCTGCAATGACTTGGCAGATCAAGGCTATCGTGTGATCGTTGCGGGATTGGATCAAGATTTCAAGGGCAGTCCCTTTGGAAGCATGCCCCAGCTTTTGGCAATCGCCGAATATGTCACAAAGAATCTGGCGATCTGCATGAGATGCGGAAACCCCGCAAACCGCACCCAGAGGACAGTCCACAAAGGCGAGCAGATCCTGGTGGGATCCACGGAAGCCTATGAAGCCCGTTGCCGCAATTGCCATGAGGTCTTGGACTAATGCCGGCCAGTGGACTTGCTCTTCTCTTCATCATCCGCATCATCCAGATTTACAACATCTTGATCTTTGCCCGCGTGATTCTCAGCTGGGTAATCAGAGATCCATACAATCCGATCTATCGCTTTCTTTTGGGCATCACTGAGCCGCTTTTGGGTCCCATCCGCAGCATCATTCCAAACATGGGGCTTGATTTTTCACCAATAGTGGCTTATCTTCTCTTAAATATCCTACAAAGATTTTTGATTAGCTTACTCTAAGGAGGAGGAAATAAATGGCACTTATCCCATTGGATATACGTCATCAGGAGTTTTCCGGACAGATGTTTGGCTACAGCAAAAAGGAGGTAAGAGCCTTTTTGGAACAAGTAGCGTCAGAGCTCGATGATCTGCATCACAAGCAGGAACGTGAGCTTGCCCGCAGAGAGCAAATGCAATATGAGGTCAAACAGGAAGCGTTCACTGCCTCCTCCGCGGTGGAAGACCTCAAACGCCGTGAAGAGCTCATCAGCCGAACATTGGTCTATGCTGAAAAGACCAAAGCCGACATCATCGGAAATGCCCGCAAAGAAGCTGAAAACATCATCCACGAAGCTGAGATCAAAGCCAAGCGCGCCATCAACGAAGCCAAGCAACATCTAAGCATATTGGAACACCAATACCTTGCCATCAAAGAGCAAAAGCGCCAGTTCCTCATGCAGTTTCGCGTGGAGCTCCAAAGCTTCCAAGATCGCATAAGCAAAGATCCCCTACTCAGCAAGGACACCGAACAGCTTATGGAATCTGAATTTAAACAAATCAAAGAAGACATTATTCCAAAACAAAACCAAGGTAATAAGCAATGACATATCATGATACAGCCAAATGGCTTTTGGAAAGACTGCCCAAGCCTCCTGAATGTGCCATCATCCTTGGCACAGGGCTCAGCGACATGGCTGATGACTTTCACAAACTGATCTCCATCCCCTATTCTGAGATACCGGGTTTTCCGGTCAGCACCGCGCCATCACACAAAGGGAACCTCATCCTAGCAGAGCTTGCCGGTAAGACAGTGCTCTTTTTACAGGGACGCATCCACTATTATGAAGGATACAGCATGCAAGAAGTCACCTTCCCCACCCGTGTGTTGGCAGCCATGCAGATCAAATGTCTCATTCTCACCAATGCCGCCGGCAGTTTGCGTAAAGAGCTGACCCCCGGGAGCATCGTCCAGATCACTGATCACATGAACTTCATGGGCATCAATCCCCTAATCGGTCAGAATGATGACAAGCAAGGAGAGCGCTTCCCTTCCATGAATGATCCATATGACCCGGACTATCGCCACAGAGCAAATGAGATTTCTGCCAAGCTCGGCATCAAGGTGCATAAGGGAATATATTTGGCAGTGACGGGACCGAGCCTGGAAACCAAGGCAGAATGTGCTGCTTTTGCAGATTGGGGTGCAGATCTTGTGGGAATGTCGACCGTTCCCGAGACGATCACCGCCCGCCACGCCGGGATGAGGGTTTTGGGCTATTCCATAGTCACAAACTACAGCAATCTGTTCCATTCCGATGCACACTCTCAGGAAGAGATTCGCATCAATGCGGGCAAAGCCTCCCAAGACCTTAAGGCCATCATAAAAGACTTTGTTGATACTCTTTGATAGTTTTTTATTGACATAAGATGGCATTTTTTATCCTATGAGATATCAGTGATGTTTAATGAATTACACAGGAGACTATCATGGCTCAGAAGAAACTGTCCGCTGAACAACTGAAGTTCTACGAGGAGCTTATCCGAGCAGAGCTGAAAGAAAGCATAGCGTATATTGAGAACATAAATAAAGAGCAAAGTGTAGGGGCTCGCGAGAGTAGCGGCGACCTATCTTCCTACGCATATCATCAAGCAGACCAAGGCTCCGATACAAACTATATGGAGCACACTGTCATGATGATGGAATCCGAGCGCGAGAAGATTCGCCTACTCAATGATGCCATGCGTCGGCTTCATAACGGTGTCTTTGGCATCTGTGAAATGTGTGGAGAATTAATCCCGGACACGCGTCTGCAGATCCTTCCATACGCGACCCTATGCATCACATGCAAGGAAAAGACCGAGAATAAGAAGCGCATGAAAAGGCGCTAGAATATGCAGAGACTCAAGACCGCCCCTGCTTTTTTGATCATGATGATCGTGCTTGTGTTGGATCAGCTTAGCAAGCAGCTCATTAGGATGAATCTGGAAATGTTCCACACCATACCTGTACTAAAAGACGTCTTTGGAGACACCTTTAGGATCACTCATGTGCAAAACACCGGCGCCGCTTTCAGTATCGGCTTTTCCAGTGATCTGGTAAATAGGATCTTCTTTATCTGCACCACCATCCTAGCTCTCATCTTCATCATCTATCTGCTCTACAGAAGCGTACACCGCATCCAGATCATTGCGTTTGGATTGGTGATGGGCGGAGCCATCGGAAACCTCATTGATCGCATCCTTTATGGAGGAGTCACAGACTTTATCAATGTGGACTTCCCGGATATCATTATGGAGCGTTTCCCTATTTTCAATATTGCCGATAGCGCCATCTTCATCGCTGTCTGCCTCTTGATTTTTGATATGCTGTTTATCAAAGATTCAGCTCCTCAAAGTGAGGAAAGCAAGCAGAAACATCCCGAGATACAAACCAAGGAGATATAAATGAAAGGTATCCTTCTAAGTGTTTTAGCCTTCACCCTGTCTGTAGGACTCATGGCACAGCTCAGCTGTTATGACATCCAATATACAGAAAACCCCAATGGAAATTCTCCATACATGGGACAATCAGTGACCGTCCGAGGGATCGTCACTGCTATCAATCGTGGTTCCAGCTACTATATCGGCGATGCCGATGGCGGACCTTGGAGCGGCTTGTATGTTTACCATGGAAACACCAGCAACCAAGTCGAATTGGGAGATCTCGTGGATCTCACCGGCACAGTCGATGAATACTTCAACCTCACTGAGTTGGTCAGCGTCACGAACCTAAGTATCATCTCCAGAGATAATCCCATCCCGATTACTCCCTTGTCAACCGCAGATTTGCCATACAACAACAATGCCTCAGAACCATATGAAGGAGTCATGGTACGCTTCAATGACGTCCAGATCCGCTCCACTATGGACAACTATGGTCAGTTTCGCATTGCCGACAGCAGCGGAGTGCAAGCAATGGTCGATGACGTACTCTATGTCCCCCAGGCTTCTTCCATCGTCGTTAACGACTGGTGGCATCAGATCCAGGGAGTCGTGGATTACCACAGCGTCGCAGGATACAAGATACTCCCGCGCAGCGCAAACGACATGATCAGGGTCGACGATGTATCCAATGCTGCCATCCGCATTGCCACTGAAGCAAATGCTGAGATCGGGCAGATCAATACACTCAATGTTTACAGCACCATGCTCAATAGCGATTGGGGTGTCCGTGAGTATTACATGAAGTTTCGCATTGATCCAAACCAAGTCCTCTACCAAGGATATGAGATCACGGGCACTCTCACCCACCAAGCTCCCACGCAGACTGTTTCAGCGGATGGAGACGTCATCACGATCCATTATGGAACTCAAGATATTCTCTCCTCAGATGCTGATGATACTGTCTTGATCAAGCTTATGTTTGAGCCCAAAAACTATGGTGACATCATCATCTATCTTGATGAATTTCTATATGATGACACTCCGATCACATCTCTGACCAATGGCAGATTGATGGTGAAGATTACAGAAAACGTGGCACACCTTAATCTCAGCACTGACTCCAGCGGACGAAACTCCTTCAACCCTTCCATGAATGAAGTGCTAAACATCGAGTATGGCACCAAAACAGGCTTCTTGGCACGCGCAGTTATCCGCATCTATGATGCTCAAGGCAGGCTCGTCGCCACCCCGGTCAACCAAAACTTCACCAGCTCAACCGGAATCGAAAGCAGCACATGGAACGGTCGAGACAGCAATATGAAGCTTTTGGAGCCCGGCCTATACTATTGTCATGCCGAAGTTAGTAACCGGGAATCCGGCAAACGCTATTCCACAGTACAACCCATCGTGATTCGCTCACGTCTCAAATAAGGGAGAACATCATGAAGAGAATATTTTTGATAAGCCTGATCCTGATCCCTTGCGCTTTGCTACTTGCTGTCTTTGACGACTACCAGCCTTCAGCACGTGCCCGCGGAATGGGCGGAGCCTTTGTAAGTGTAGCCAATGATGCAAACACCATCTTCTTCAATCCTGCCGGGATTGCGGATTCTCACTATGAAGCGATGGTCGGTTTTGCACAGTTAAACGGGGAGAAATTCTCAGAATTCAAGACTCTCGCGTTGGGAGCAGAACTTCCCAAAAAGCTGGGATCATTGGGCTTTGGAATCAGAATGCTGGATGTCGAACATGGCGGATACAATCTCATGAGCGAGCAGATCTACACTCTCTCTCATGGCTTCACCCTCCAAGAAGATATCCATTCTGCCATCAATCTTGGCTATAGCCTGAACTACTACCACCTCAGCTTTGATGACGATGAATCCGACGATGCAATCGGCATCGATCTGGGTGCCACCGCACTTTTGCATACCCGCACCAAGCTTGGCTTTGCCGTCACAAATCTTGGCCAAGCTAAGATGGGATTTGAAAATCAGATCGATCTTCCCAGCAAACTTGCTCTGGGAATCTCATACATACCCTATGAAGGCGTGACCACCAGCATCGAAGTCAAAAAAGACTTCGCCGAAGCCACTGAGTTTATGGGCGGAGTAGAAGCCAGACTCTTTGAGCCGCTGTATCTGCGCTTTGGTGTCCACCAAAATCCCGCAACTTACTCTGCTGGAGCGACCTTCATCCTGGAAGGCATCAGCCTGGATTATGCTTTCACATACCACTCTGTGCTTAATCCCACCCATTACCTAAACCTCGGATACAAGTTCTAAAGGAGACCTCATGGCAATATCCGGTTTCAGACGTTTTATGCCCACATTTATTCCTTTGGCATTTGAACTCTTTAGACATTTCAAAAGAGATATGGCCCACAATGGAAACATCCGGAAAACAGATAAAACCAGTGAGAAAATGGCAACTATGGAACATCTTCTGGTTCGCTTGGAAAAGAAGATCCAGAACAACCGCGAGACCTTTGAGAGGATATCCGGCAAGATCACCATCTGGCTGGCACTAAATTCCATCCTACTCATCGGCATCCTCGTCAAGCTGTTCTTTTTCTAAGCCTATAATATACTTGGCGCAAGGCAGGAGTCAATCCTGCCTTTGCCACATATTGAGATTTTCTTAGCAATAGCATTGGAGGATTGTCTTTGGTTACGCATCACGTAAAAAACCTCTCGGATCTATATCAAAATGCGAATTTCTGCCAAAACTGCGGTCACAAGCTCAGCCTAAAGCCGGATCGTGAAGATAAACTGAGAGCTCAGTGTGACGCTTGCGGATTTGTCCTATACAAAAATCCCATCCCGGCTGTGGCGACTTTTGTGATCAACGATGAGGATCAGATCCTTCTGGTAAAACGCAAGTTTGAGCCTCGAGCCGGCATGTGGGCTTTGCCCAGCGGCTATATAGAGATCGATATGACTCCCCAGGAAAACGCAATCGCTGAGCTCGCGGAAGAGACAGGACTCATCGGAGAGGTTGAGCACTTCATTGACTGGTATTATGGATATAGCCCCATCTATCTGCGCACTCTCAGCTTGGGCTTTCGTATGAATATATTGGGTGGCAGACTACAAGCCGGAGACGATGCTGAAGATGCTAGATTCTTCTCTATCAAGGATTTCCCGCCCATGGCATTTGATGCTCATCGTCATTTTATCCGCTTGGAAACAGGTTTCTTAGTTCCATAATCCCTATTTTGAGTATTCTATTTAGAAGCAAGACCCTAAAGGCAAGGAGACATCGTGATTCTAAGATTTCTGGCACATGCCGGATTTATGCTAACTACAGACGATGGCACCAAGATCGTCATTGATCCTTGGCTCGACGACAATCCCCTTTCCATCATCAGATCAGACGAGATCCAAGCTGATTATGTGATTCTCAGCCACGGACATAGAGATCACTGCGCTGACGCTATGAAGATCACCCATAAAGATAGCTGCATTATCGCAGTTCCTGAATTGCTGGATTTTTTCAATGATTTTCAAGGGAAGAAACATGCCATGCAGATCGGAGGTGGATTTGACTTCCCATTTGGCAAAGTCAAGCTCACCCGCGCGGAACACGGTAGCAAGACCCCGGATGGTGCATATGCCGGGCTCGCTGCGGGCATCATCCTTCAGATCGATGGGATCTGCATCTACCACATGGGTGATACCGGCATCTTTGGGGATCTCAGGCTCATCGCAGACATGCATAGACTCGACTACCTGCTCATCCCCATCGGGGGAAACTTTACTATGGATCCATCCGATGCAGCTCTGGCTTGCTCGTGGTTAAAGCCCCGATTTGCCATCCCGATGCACTATGATACTTTCCCAAGGATAAATCAAGATCCCATGCAATTTGCAGATCTATGCAAAACACATGGGATCGATGTTATGATTTTGAAACCGGGCGAAGAAATTATTCTTTCAAAGCCTTAAGCGCTGCCTCGTAATTTGGCTCTTGGACGATGTCTTCGACCAATTCTGTGTAGAGCACCTTGCCGGCGGGATCAATCACGATCACGGCACGAGCCAATAGCCCCATCATAGGTCCATCCACGATCTCCAAGCCATATTCTTTGCCAAACTTGCGGTCTTTCATCTCGGAAAGTGTGTAGACTCTCTCAATTCCTTCCGCGCCGCAAAAACGGCTAAGGGCAAAGGGAAGATCCCGGGAAATGCCCAAAACCACAGTGTCTTTGAGGGCTGCTGCCTCTTGATTGAATCTGCGAACACTCGCAGCGCAGACTCCAGTATCTATCGAAGGATAGACGTTCAGAAGAATATTCTTGCCCTTGTAATCTGATAATTTATGATCACTGAGATCGTTTGCTGTCAGCACAAAGTCCTTTGCAGCTGAGCCGAGCTCAGGAGGATTTCCAATAGTATTGATAGGGTTTCCTTTGAGTTTTATCTGTGCCATTTTTCACCTCACTTATATTCTAGTTATATGATAGGCATTTTGTGGGAAAAGCCAAGAACTTTCTTCTTAGATCACCACAACATCGCCAAAAAAGGCATAGCTAAATGCTTGAAATATATGGCGTCCTCATGCCCCTCTCACCAGTCGCTCACCGGTCGGGCGTGCAAGCGGTGAGAAAATAAGGACTTACAGCTCTGAGTTATCTTGGAAAATGTAAACCTACCCTAGCTCTTCACGGGCGAAGATTCGCACCCCAAAAAAAACGACCGGTCGCTGGGACCGGTCGGTATTGTATTGACTTATTTCTTAGTGGTGTTTGTGGGTGACTTCTTCCACCACTTGTCCATTGCTGATGGAGCGTCTGAAGTAGTAGGTATGCAGAAGTTTCTGGGCCAAAGGTGAGTTTGGAGCTCCCAAGAAACGTTCGTAAATCTTTTGAACTTCAGGATTTTGGTGAGATTTACGCACCGGCAGGGATCTGTCTTCTTCATAAAGAGCCAATCCACGACGAGCACGGGAAGCGATGTCATTGCCATAGGGCTGTCCACCGCCACCGACGCAACCACCGGGGCAAGCCATGATCTCGATGAAGTGCCAGGGAGATTCACCATTGGTCTTGAGTCCTTCACGCACTCTGTCCATGACCTTGCGGGCATTTCCAAGTCCGTGGGCTACTGCGACTTTGAGATCTCCAAAGCCGGGTACGTTTACACTGGCTTCTTTGACACCTTCCAATCCACGAACGCCAAGAATCTCGACATTTTCCAGCTCTTCGCCGGTGACAAGAGTGTAGGCTGAGCGGATTGCTGCTTCCATCACACCGCCGGTAGCACCAAAAATGGTGCCGGCTCCGGAGTAGAAGCTCATTCCTTCATCCGGCTCTTCTTCTGCGATGTTTGCAAAATCGATGCCGGCTTCTTTGATCATGCGGAGGAATTCACGAGTAGTGAGCACGTAGTCAGTATCTTGGAAGCCGCTATCGCTGAGTTCCGGACGGCGGGCTTCAAACTTCTTTGCCGTGCAGGGCATGATCGCCACAGAAACTATCTTCTCGGGGTCGATGCCGTGTTCTTGCGCATAGTAAGTTTTGGAAAGCACGCCAAACATGCTCATCGGGGATTTTGCGGTGGATACACAATCTGCCAGATCAGGGTAGTATGTTTCCATAAACTTGATCCATCCCGGAGAGCAGGAAGTGATCAGCGGGCGTTTTTCGCCGGCTTTGAGTTTGGCGACGCACTCGGTGCCTTCTTCCATGATGGTGAGATCCGCAGTGAAATTTGTGTCCATCACTGAATCGAATCCGATCTTACGCAATGCTGCGTACATCTTCTTTGCAGTGACGCTGCCCAGAGGCATGCCAAATTCTTCACCCAAGGATACGCGTATGGAAGGAGCTTCTTGAACGATGACGTGTTTTTCAGGATCCAGAATTGCATCCCAGACATCGTCGAGCTCGTTGCGTTCACGCAGAGCGCCGGTGGGGCAATATACTGTGCACTGTCCGCAATTCACACAGGGGCTTTGAGCCATTCCCATGCCAAAAGCGGTGGTGACTTCCGCACCAATGCCGCGGTCACTATTGGTCAGAGCATAGACAGTCTGCACATCGTTGCACACGGTGATGCATCTTCCGCAAGCGATACATTTATTGGGATCTCTGATCACTGAAGGAGAGCTGTAGTCAGTTTCCTTTTTGACCAAGATGTTTGGCAGAGCATCCGGATCCACTCCCAGATTGTTTGCCAAGGTCTGCAATTCGCATTTGTTGTTTGCGGTGCAGGAAGGGCATACTACTTCATGATTTGAAAGGATCATTTCGATCAGGGTCTTTCTGTAAGCACGTAAGTTTTTGCTGTTTGTGGTTACTTTCATGCCTTCAGCGACCGGGGTGCAGCAAGCGCGTTTTGGTACCGGGCTTCCGGAAAGCTCCACCACGCAAACGCCGCAATTGGCGGTCGGGGGTAGATCTGGATGGTAGCAAAGCCGGGGGACGTAGATCCCGTGTTTGTCTGCAGCTTCGATAATGGTCAAATCTTCGGGAACTTCCAGATGATGACCATCAATCCAAACGTTGACGTTTTTAGCCATAATTCTATTCCTCTTGTTTATTTTTCAGTTATCGCGATGAATTCATCACGGAAGTTTTCGATAGCGCTGCGGATCGCCATGATCGGGGATTGTCCCAGAGCGCAGAATGAAGTGTGCAACATAGTCTCGGCAATGAGTTGCATGAGTTCGACATCTTCCATCGTGCCATCACCTTTCTTGATCTTGGTGATGAGGCGATAGAGCTGTTGGGTACCGTTTTTGCAGGGAGCGCACTTACCGCAAGATTCATGGCGGAAGAAGCGTAGGATGCTCCACAGCATATCGACAATGCTCTGGTGCTCGTTCATCACAAGGATAGCTCCGGAGCCCAAAACTGCAGAGTATTGGTTTAGGCTGGCTAGATCCATCTTCACGTCCAGAAGACGCTCAGAGAGAAACATGCCTGCCGCTCCACCAACGAGGGCTGCTTTGAACTTGAAGCCTTTCTTCATGCCACCTGCATAGTCATTGATGATCGTGCGCAGGGTCGTGCCCATATCGACTTCGCAAAGTCCGGGATATGAGACATCTCCAAGGATCGTGTAGACCTTGGTTCCTGTGCATTCAGGGGTACCAAACTTCTTGTATTCATCCGCACCTTTGCTGATGATGAAAGGTACGTTTGCCAGAGTTTCTACGTTGTTTACCACGGTCGGTGCCTGCCAGAGGCCTTTTACTCCCGGGAATGGGGGTTTCCAGCGTGGATGACCCCGATTTCCTTCCAGAGATTCGATCAAAGCCGTTTCTTCGCCGCAGACATATGCTCCAGCGCCGATCTTGATCTGAATATCCAGATCAAATCCGCTTTCGAAGATGTTTTCGCCGATGATTCCATAGTTTTTGCAATCATCGATGGCTTTCTGAAGTCTCTGGATACAGAGCTTGTATTCACCGCGGATGTAGATGTAAGCCATAGTGGCACCGATTGCGCGGGCACAGATCATGATCCCTTCCAGAAGCTGGTGAGGATCCCCTTCCATGATCAAACGATCTTTGAAAGTACCCGGCTCGCCTTCATCGGCATTAACTACGACATACTTCTGCTCAGCTTCCAAAGGAGCAGTAAAGCTCCATTTTACGCCGGCAGGAAATCCGGCACCGCCGCGTCCGCGTAGGCCGGATTGCTTCACTTCTTCTACGATCTCAGAAGGCTGCATCACGGTCAGGGCTTTCTCCCAAGCTTCATATCCACCGGCACCGATATAGTCATCAATGCTTTCTGGATCTATGATGCCGGAGTTGCGCAAGACAATGCGGCTTTCGTAGTTAAATTTTGGGTTGAATGCCCCTGCAGTATCAAGCATCAGTCGGGAGACCGGACGACCCTTGAGGAAGTGCTCACTCACAAGCTCCGGAATGTCCGCTTCCTTGAGGTTTTCGTAGTTTACGTTTTCCGGATACACTGTCAGACAAATGCCTTTGCCAAAGAAGCCAAGAGGACCAGTCTCAAGGAGGTTGATCTCATCTGAAAGACCGGATTTGCTGAGTTCGGCTCTGAGGGCTTTGATGAAGCTGTGCACTCCTGCTGCTACAGAGGTTTCATTTATGCCAATCAGCACATGGGAGCGATAGTATTTCATCAGTTCCTCCCTCTGATTTTGTCTATGATTTCTTCTACTTTTTCTTCGGAAAGATCGCCATATACATCATCATTGATCATCATCACCGGGGCATTACCGCAGACTCCCAGACAGGCACAGAGCTCCAAAGTAAACTTCTCGTCCTTGGTGGTCTGTCCCACTTCCACGCCCAGGATTGTCTTGAGTTTGCGCAGGATGTTGTCAGATCCCTTGATGTAGCAAGGGGGAGATTCGCATAGGCGAATGATGTTCTTCCCGCGAGGACTAGTGGAGTACATCGAGTAAAAAGTGATCACTCCATAGATGTGGTTTTCCGGCACTTTGAGATAATCAGAGATAGTCGTTACTGCCTCAGCTGATAGATAGTGCTGAGGATGGCTATCCTGAATATCATGCAGGATATAGATCAGGTTATCTTTAGTGGGGGCATATTTGGCGCAGATTTCTTTGTACATATTATCCCCTTTAATCGTCGTAAGGATTTTTGGCGTTTGCTACTGCAGCTCTGTGTTCTACGATCTCAGGATGCATTCCCGGGACTTTGTCAATTGCCTTCACCGGGCATACATCAAAGCAGTTTCCGCATTTTACACAACCCGTTTGATGGATGGTGTATTTCTCATCTCTGGATCCTGTGATGCACACAGTGGGGCACTTGCGGGCGCAAAGCGAACAGCCGATGCAACGGTCCTTGTCGATATCATAATGCATCAGATCGTTACAGACCTTGGTGGCACAGCTGCGATCCCTGATGTGCGATTCATACTCATCTCGGAAGTAGCGGATGGTGGAAAGAACAGGATTGGGTGCAGTCTGACCCAAGCCGCATAGCGAGAGCTTGCTGATGGATTCGCCCAGACGCTGCAGTTCCTCAATATCACCCTCACGGCCATAGCCATCGGTGATGCGCTCGAGGATCTCAAGCATCTGTTTCAGTCCAATCCGGCAAGGTGAGCATTTTCCGCAGGATTCTTCTACACAGAAGTCCATGAAGAACTTTGCTACATTTACCATGCACTTTTCGTCGTTCATCACGATCACACCGCCTGAACCCATCATGGCTCCACGCTCTTTGAGGCTTTCGTAATCAACACCTGTATCCAGATGGTCAACCGTCAAGCATCCGCCTGAAGGTCCGCCCAATTGCACAGCTTTGAACTTGTGATCGCCGATCATGCCGCCGCCCACATCAAATATGAGCTCACGCAAAGTGATGCCCATTGGAACTTCGACCAAACCGGTGTTTTTCACATCACCGGTGAGAGCAAAGACCTTGGTGCCTTTGGATTTTTCGCTGCCCATGCCGGCAAACCACTCTGCTCCCTTGCGGAAGATTGTGGGGATATTGCCGATGGTTTCCACATTGTTCACCACGGTTGGTTTGCCCCAGAGTCCCTGCACTGCTGGATATGGAGGCTTTGGAGTGGGATTGCCGCGTTCACCTTCAATCGAGTGAATCAGCGCCATCTCTTCCCCACATACAAAAGCTCCGGCTCCTGTACGTACTTCGGCATCAAAGCTAAAACCACTATCAAAGATGTTTTCGCCCATCAAGCCAACTTCTTTAGCTTGCTCGATGGCCATCTTGATGCGTTTTATCGCCAATGGATATTCTGCACGAATGTAGAAATAACCCTGAGATGCGCCCATGGAATACGCAGCGATCATCATTCCTTCAAGGATGCGATGGGGATCGCCTTCCAAAAGGGAACGATCCATGAACGCTCCGGGATCGCCTTCATCGCCATTGCAGATGATGTATTTCTGATCTGCCTTGCGGTCGTGTACCATCTGCCATTTGATGTGAGTGGGGAATCCACCGCCGCCGCGTCCGCGAAGACCTGATTCCTTGATCACGTTGATAGCATCTTGAGGCTTCATTTCTGTCAGCACTGTGCCGAGGGCTTCATAGCCACCGGTGGCGATATACTCATCCATAGATTCAGGATCGATGTATCCGCAATTTCCAAGCGCTACTTTCACCTGCTTTTGGTAAAAGGGAACATCCTTTTGAGCAGATATGGTCTTTTCTTCTTCCTGCATCATCAAGCGTGCGACCGGGCGTCCTTTGACAAAGTGCTCGCCGACAATCTCAGCGACATCATCTACAGTAACTTTCTTATAGAAGATGCCTTCAGGGTAGATGACCATGACGGGACCGTAGTCACATGGGCCCATACAACCGGTTTCGATAATGTTTACTTCACTTGTAATCTTGTGCTCTTTGAGCACTTCGTGGAAGCGTTCCTTGATCTTCAGTGCACCGGCAGAAACGCAACCGGAGCCACAGCAGATAAGGAGGTCAATACGTTTCAGAGACATTTAGTTCCTCCTGCTTTAGTCGCCGGTAGAGACAACATAATCGGAGACGACTCTGCCATTTACGATGTGCTCGACTACTACCTTTTTAACCTTGTCCGGATTCATGTTTCCATAAGTCACTTTCGGCTTGCCTTCTTCGATGAGGTCAACGACCGGTTCCATTGAGGAAAGTCCTTTTTCCCCGGTTTGGGTAACCAGAACATCGGAGAGGTTTCTTGCTGCGATCTCTTCCAGGAATGTTTTCATGACTTCACGCGCGCCCATGGCGATACCGGATGTTCCCATCCCCACCACGATTTTGATGCGCACATTTCCGCCACGAAGTTTCATATCTTCCTGGGCTTTTTCACGGATTTTCTTAAGGTCTGCCAGTGTTTTCATCAGACATCCTCCATGTTTGTATTTTGTATTCCTTCAAATAATGATTGATCGATGTATTCTATTACATCGGGATAAGTCAGCGGGATCTCACCCAATTCTTCACGGATGGCTTTGGTATCAAAGTGAAAGACCTGCTCATGGTTCTTGTCGCGGTAGATGAGGTTGATAAAGAAATCAACTTCCGGATGTCCCACGATCACTCCTAAGAGGGTGTCTTTGAGATTCCCCAAGGGCATTCTATCTATGTGATCCAGCACAAAGTCTACCGTCAGGACGGTGCCAAAGCCGGGTTCGCTTGCCATCTTAAATGATCCTCCCACCAGTTCTGCATTTTGCTTAAACAGTGGAATTCCCAGCCCAACTTTCTTTTCACGTTCCTCTTTGGAAGTGTAGAAGGGATCTTGGGCTTTTTCCAAGGTGTGCGAATCCATCCCGGTGCCATCATCTTCGACGATGATACGCAGGCGGTTTTTTTGCAAGTTATTGCTTACGCGCACCTTGATATTTCTAGCTTCCGCTCTCACGGAGTTTTCGATGATATCCAGCAGGTGCAAAGAAATGTCTTGCATATCTTACTCGTAATGAGAGAGGATTTCTTTGATCTTGTCTTTGTTATCGATTCTGCCGAAGGTATCTTCCCCGATGACAAAAACGGGTGCCAGCGAGCAGGCGCCCACACAGCGCACTGCACTGAGAGTAAAGAGTCCGTTCTCAGTAGTTTCGCCCATTTCCACTCCCAATTCATCAGAAATCATCTGAATCAAGCGGGGGGCTCCTTTCACAAAGCAGGCTGTTCCAGTGCACACGTTGATCGTATATTTGCCTCGGGGCTGCATTGAGAAGAAGTTATAAAACGTGACCACGCCATATATTTTGCTGGCGGGGATGTTCATCTTTTCAGCGATAAATTCCTGAACCTCGATGGGCAGGTATCCAAAGATTTCCTGTGCAATACGCAAGATCTCGATCAGCGGATTCCGCAGATTCTTTTTCTCTTCGATTACTTCAGTTAGGCGATCATAGAGCCTATTTTTGTCTTGAGCTACGGGAGCCATAACTCCTCCTTGTATATCATTCAATTTTACTTATACTTTTATAAACCTGCCGCCTATCTTCCGAGCAGCGAGCAGGATCTCTTTGGCCGTGGGCTCTTGGGAATATATCATGCAAGAACCGTGCCTAAGATCTGCCAGATAATGTGCATCACTGGCTCTAATAAAGCTTTTGTCTGCCATCTGTGGATGTTCGACAAGATACTTTTTCAGATCCAATCCTGCAGTGATCCCCAAGATCTCAAACTCCGGGAATGGGGGCAAGAAACCCAGCTGGGAGATCACACTGTTTACTCCGGCATCGATATGAGCCGGTATTGCCAGTCCGCCATAAGCCTCAATCTCTTGAACGACCGTGGCGAGATCCCAAGTGCTGGAATTTATCAAAGCCCTTGGTTCCACTCTTAAAATGTTCTCATTTTCGTCAATGATTACTTGATCACCAAAAAAGTCAGGATCGTTCTTTAGGGGAAGAAGAGACTGATAGAGCTCTCTATCAAAGCATTGAGCATCGTCAGGGTTATCAAAATATGCCAAGATATGGATCTCCTCGACGCTCTGAACTTCCACTCCCCAAGTGAAGCTCAGACCGTTTTTGGCAGCCACCGCAGCATATGCGGGACAATTTGCCATACTATTGTGATCGGTGATGGCAAACCACTGTATCCCAATCTGCTTTAGCTCTTTGACCAGAGCCGAGGGCGACATCTCCAACCCCCCACAGGGCGACAACACGCTATGGATGTGCAGATCAGCGCGATAGCTGCGCATTGGCCTGCCTACTAGTTTTTGAGCAGCTTATACAAGATGCCGGCAAGAGTGAAAGTATCGTGTGGACTGCTGATCAGGCAGATGCCTTCTTCGAGAGCTTTGTCACAGACGGCGTCATCCGGCTGATTAGCTTTGGAAAAGACGATTGCCGGCACTCCGGTCATGGAGGCCACTGCGATTACATTCAGGTGTTTCATGATGGTGATCCATGCTTGATCCGGTTTTGCAGAGCCCATCACATCGCTGAGCATGTCGGACACATATGCTCCGGAGATCTCGATATTCTCGGGATCCAGAGCCGGAGTGTGGTTTTTACCGTCTATTGCGGCCATAAATACTGATAGTTTCATGATCTTTATCCTTGGTTCTTATTATTCATCTTCATCCGCAGGGCAATTGCGTTTTAGCACCACACAGTCGTCTAGGGATGCTTTGCCGAGCACTATATCTTCTGCCAAAGCATAGCATGTGGGGCTGCCGCAGGCACTGCAGTTCAAGCCGGGAAGCATCGTCAAAAACTCGTTGATCTTCTTCATCTTCTTAATGGCTTTTTTGATGTCCTTATCCAGCTCCATGATTGGCCGGGGAGATAGCGGAGAAACGCTGAATTCTCCCTCAGAGTGCAGCTTTTCGAGCTCTTCCACATGGATGGGCTTGTCCTCACCTTCCTTGCTCATCTTTTTGATGCGACTCATTGCCACAAATGGGTTTTCCACGTTCAGACATCCGCCCACACAGCCATTTGTACAGCTACGCAGCACGATGTAATCATATTGATCCAGATAGTGATCTTCGACCCTGGACAGGATATCCATGACATTGTCGATGCCATTGACTGATAGTGCTCGGATATCATCCGTATCTACCAATTCTGCCTGCACGCCCGATAGCGCCCAGGTGAGTCCATGGGGATATGTGTCGATCTCTTCGGGGTGGTTTTGGATATCTTTGAGGATCTCACGCACTTTACCATAGATCATCCCCGTGGAAAAAGCGCCATCCTGCAGATGCTTATAAGCCCCTTCGGGTTGATGAACCGCGGTCACGTGGGCGACACATGGCACGATGAGGAAGATGCCAATCTCTTCATCCGTCAGATTCTTTTCTTGGGAGATCTTTTCTCGGAGATAGCGGGTCAAGATGCTCATAGGCGCTTCTTGGTGCAATATATTCGGCAAAAGTGACGGATACTTGACCTGGATGAGCCGCACGACCGCCGGGCAATTGCTGCTTAGGATCGGGCGCTTATCTCGGTTTTTGCGAATGTATTCACGAATGATCGAAATCATGAAGTCCGTCACCATTGCTTCCTCTGAAACCTCGTCAAAACCGAGCCTTAGAACGGCTAGCTTTGCTGCGGAATAGCTAACGTCTTCAGTGAATTGCCCGAAGAAACTCGACGAGATAATCGCCACGTTGTACTTAAATTTCTGGGTGATATCCAAAGGATCGCTGGAAGGGATAATGGCGTGAAACTCACATGCCGTGACGCAATTGCCACAGTCCACACAGCGATTTGGATCTATATATGCCTTTCTGTCGCGCACTCGGATGGCTTCTGTGGGACACACTCGCACACATGCCGTGCAGCCGGTGCAGTTGTCCTCCAAGATCTGAATTGCGTGAAAGTATTTGCTACCTTTTTTGTTCATATCTCTTATGAAAAGTAAATAAAGAATTCCAGAACTGTGGGATTTCCTTTGGCGGAAACAATATGCATTGCATCACTATTCTTTTTGATGTTTGGAAGTCCGAGCCCGGCTCCAAAGCCAAGCTCACGCACGAGATCATCCGCTGTGGAATATCCCGGAACCATCGCTTGGTCTATGTCTTCAATCCCCGGTCCTTCATCTTGAAAGCGGATGTGGATCAGCTCATCATAGACGGCACTATGCATGATTCCGCCTTTGGAGTGGGCTGCCACATTGATCTCAGCTTCATATGATGCCACTGCGATTCGGCGCAGTATTTCGGAATTCACGCCCAGTCTTTTGAGCAGATTTTTCAGCTCCGAAGAGCCCTTACCGGCTGTGTTAAAATCCTTTTCAGGAATCTCAAATTCCAGATCTACCTCTGCCTCAGATTTTTTGGATCGGAAGCCGTCTATGCGCTCTTCAAACCCTTCAGCTATATACCAATATTCTGCCATAAGTCTTTAAATCTTGCAGCTACGCAGACCGGCATTGTAGAGCAGTCCGCTGCAGCGATAGAGGGTGAACTTTGTGCTGATGATTGGCAAGCCTCGCTCAGAAGCCATGTCGATCACATCTTGCAAGGGTTTCTTGCCACGCACAAAGACGATGCCGGATAGATCAATCATGTCGCTAAGGCGAATCACCTGATTGTTTGTCAGCCCGGTTAAAAGTAAAGTAGGTTCTTTGGTACACATCAAAATATCAGAAATCATGTCCGAGGCAAAGGCGCACGGAACCTCTCTGTCCAGATCTGCATCGGGGTATAGAACTTCCCCTTCCAGCAGGTTTGCGATATCTCTTAGAGTCATTGAGTCACACCTAATTATTAGTTAATAGCAAAGTCAGAAATTTCTTTATATCAGTCAAGCGAAAAGTTCAAAACAAGTGCTTGTTAGTTTTGGCTTTAGCTAATTAGGAATGATTATCACTCGCAAATCACCCCTCCATGCCCATCACAAGGGCGGTTTAAGAGGCTCTCCCTCTATCAGTCGGAGTATCAGTCGCATTGATAAAATTGTTCTATCAACGAATATTATGAATCTGATTAAAAGGTTTTTCTAGATGCAAGGTGGGGCTCACAAGCCGAGATGAAGGACGATTTTTGCATTTTCCCCAAATGCCGTAAGTCCTTATTTTCTCACCGCTTGCACGCTCGACCGGTGAGCGAGGGGTGAGGGAGGCATGAGCGCGCCCTATTTTGCAAGCACTTAGCGATGCGAAAATCGGGCTTTCCGGGTAAAATTCAGTGCGTTCTCAAGGATTAGGTTGATACTCAATAATTAGTTTGACAAAACATTGAATCAGCTGTTTAGAATCTATTTCCACTGATATTTTCCCAAAGTTCCGCGGATCGCGTAGAAGATAAACTGCAGGGGAAACACAAAGATCTGCGGGAAATATAGAATCCCGATATGGGTCTTTTTGACCATCGCCAGATGGCTTTGAGATAGGTGCAATTCCAGCAGGAACTTTGACATAATCATGCTAAGCAGAAGGATATCCCCGGCTCCGGCAAAGAGGCGGATTAACGCCGCATAGAATACTGCAAAATAAATGAACGTGAATGCTGAAAGAGCTT
This sequence comes from uncultured bacterium, assembly GCA_937960795.1. GTDB lineage: Bacteria > Cloacimonadota > Cloacimonadia > Cloacimonadales > Cloacimonadaceae > UBA5456. Next base: position 27,975 of record CALGPA010000069.1, read on the forward strand.
TGACATGCGGCGGATGGTGTTTAAACTTTGAAGCTCGGCGGATATTCTTGTTGTATCGCTTTTTAAGATCCTTGCCCTCAAAGCAATCCACTTGCATCGCCGGGGATGGATTGTAGATCGCCTTGCGGATATGCGGCATCATCTTGATGAGTAGAAGGTCGTCGTCGCCGCTGGGGATATGGCTGATGCCTTCAAAGCCGCCCGACATCTCAAAGAGTGACTTGCGATAGACCATATTGCACGCCACTGATGTAATGGGTTTTTTCCAGCCGATTCCCGCTGCACCAAGGGCATAGTAAATGCTGCGCTCAAAGTTGTTTAGGCTCAGATCAGCATCGCCCGCACTGCGATAGATTGTGGTATATCCAAGGATATAGTCCAGATCAGGCAGCATCACACGAGAGATCTCTCTGAGCCACCCGGGCGGTACTTGGCAATCCGCGTCAGTGAAGACCAGGATGTCATGTTTGGCAGCCTCAATTCCCTTTTGGATGGCGGCTTTCTTGCCGACATAGTCCTCGATCTTATCTTGAAAATCTATGACCCTGATGCCAAATTGTCCTTCCCAGTTGCGCAGGATATCCAAGCTTTCATCGGTGGAGTGGTCGTTTACAATGATGATCTCAAAATCTTCGTCAATGGGTTCCAATTGCGCCAAAGAGGTCAATAGCGCGGGTAGATTGTGGGCTTCATTTTTGGCAGCAATGATCACTGACATCGGCTCAGGATCAGCCGGAATTTGGGCTTTGGAGGGCAAGCTGCGTCTCAATCCCAGCTCAATCCAAATCAATAGTGCTAAATATATGAGGCTCAAAAGAGCGAATAAAATGCTGAAAATCAGATCAACCTCGCTTGTGTTTGCTCGATGAATCCTTCAATCTCCGGATTATCTTTCTTTAAGTCATCGATTGTTTTGCGCTGGATATCCACTTTTGTGGGAGCATCTTGTTCGATTAGCTCGAGATTCAGATGCAGTGCTTTGCCAAAGAAATCCTTGATGATTCCTTCGATGCGTTCTTTGTTTGTCTTCAGCATGCCATATTCTGTCTTGGAAGCAGTCTTGATGGTCATGGCATGTTCCTTGAGTTCCACAAGTTTTGCGTTTTGAAAAGCAAGACCGGCGGTTTTGCTGCTTTTTTTGATTCTGGTGGAGAGCGTATCCCAGTGGTCATTGAGGTTTTGGAGGCTCAGTTCCACCTTGCTAAGCCCCGGCTCCGGCTGGGGTTTTAGGACGGGTCTTTCGGTTTGCTTTGCGGGTTTTGGAGCAGTTTTTACGACAGCAGGGGCTGAGGGCGACGGGTTTGTCTTCAAGAAGCTGATGAGCTCTGAAATCTCGCTTATCTCGTCCAAGCGAGAGAGCCTGATCATCAAAGCTTCGATGAGCAGATGCGGATTGCTGCTTTGGCGAATGTCGATCTTGGTCTGCATTAATTGGCTCATGATATAAAGTAGGTCATTTTGAGCAAAGAGTCCGCCAATCTCGCTAAACATTGGCATCTCATCTTGGCTGACATCCCTGATCTGGACGTCTAGCTTGGTCAAAAGGACTATGCGTAGATATTCCAGCATATTGGCGATGAATTCCTGCAGATCTGTGCCTTCTTCAAAAATCTTGTGCAGTTCGCTGATGAGGGCTTTGGTCTCGTGGTTTTTGATCATCTGCATGAAGTCGTGGTAGATCTGATTTGGGATCATCCCAAAGATCTGGCGCACTTGCTCGATATTGATGCTATCTTGGCAATAGCTAATGGTCTGATCCATCAGGGAGAGTGCGTCACGCATTCCGCCATCAGCTTTGCGAGCAATCAGATATAGGGATTCTTCGTCAATGGTGATCTTTTCTTTGACGCAAAGATCTCGCAGCCGCTCGACGATCGAATCTACCGGGATGCGCTTGAAATCGTATCTTTGACAGCGCGAAACGATCGTGGCAATGACCTTGTGAGGCTCAGTAGTGGCAAAGATAAAGATGACATTTTCAGGCGGCTCTTCGAGGGTTTTAAGCAGAGCGTTGAAGGCGTTTTTGGAGAGCATGTGCACTTCATCGATGATGTAGATTTTGAATTTTGCCCCGCTTGCAGCATAGAGCAGCTCGCGTTGGAGCTCACGAATATCGTCTACACCGGTATTGCTGGCGCCGTCAATCTCTATCACGTCCGGAGAGACTCCGCTGGTGATCTCCACGCAGTTTGTGCATTCGTTGCAGGGCTGGGTCGTGGGTCCGGTTTCGCAATTTAAGCTTTTTGCCATAATGCGAGCCAGAGAGGTCTTGCCCACGCCGCGGGGACCCGTGAAAAGATAAGCGTGCGCAATCCTTTCGGACTTAATGGCACTTTGCAGGATCTTCGTCACATGATCCTGTGCATAAACTTCCGAGAAGTTCTGCGGCCTGTATTTGCGCGCAAGTACAATGTAGCTCATACTACCTCCATGGGACATAGTTTTGACCCTGCAGATTTAGGCAAGTAATTTCTACTGGACAAAAGCCCTGCTTCATCAGATATTGAATCTATCAAGAGATATTATGATCCTGTAAGGAGGATATTTTTCATGAAGCTTGAAGGAAAAGTGGTGATCGCACAAGGCGGAGGACCTACTGCCGTAATCAATCAATCTTTGGTCGGAGCAGCTTTGGAAGCCCGTAAGTTCTCCCAAGTAAGCCGAGTCTATGGCGCTCTATATGGTGTGCAAGGCATAGTGAATGAGGATTTTATAGATCTTACTCAAGAAACCACTCACAATCTGGAACAGGTGGCAAACACTCCCTCCAGCGCTCTGCTCTCCACTCGTGACAAGCCAGACGAGGCATATTGCAAAGAGATCTTTAAAGTGCTCAAAGCACATGAAGTGAGATATTTCTTTTATGTAGGCGGAAATGACTCTTCCGATACCGTCCGCATCGTGAATGAGCAAGCACAAAAGGCTGAGTATGAATTTCGGGCAATTCACATTCCCAAGACCATCGACAATGATCTGGTCTTGAGTGATCACACTCCTGGCTATGGATCGGCAGCAAGATTTGTGGCTTCAGCTTTTGCCGGCGCAAATCTGGACAATCGCGCCTTGCCTGGCGTGTATATCGGAGTCGTGATGGGCAGGCATGCCGGATTCCTCACCGCTGCAGCTGCTCTGGGACAGAAGTATCCCGATGACGGACCCCACCTCATCTATATGCCGGAACGTCCTTTCAGCAGGGACAAATTTATCAAGGATGTCAAAAAGGTTTATGACCAATATGGCAGATGCGTAGTAGCCGTCTCTGAAGGCATCATCGACGAAGATGGTTTGCCGATGATCGCCAAGCTCACCAAAGACGTCGAAACCGATGCGCATGGCAACGTTCAGCTTTCCGGGACGGGGGCCTTGGGGGATCTGCTCTGCGATCTGATCCGCGATAAGCTCAAGATCAAGAGAGTTCGCAGCGATACTTTCGGATATCTGCAGCGCTCATTCCTGGGCTGCGTTTCGGATGTCGATCAGCGCGAAGCCAGAGAGGTCGGAGAACGCGCAGCGCATTATGCAATCTGGTATAATCTGGACGGATCCATATCCATCCAAAGAACCGGATACTACTCTGTGACGTATCAATTGGAAAAGCTTGAAGACATCGCCCGCAAGACTCGCTTGATGCCGGATAGCTATATCAATGCTGAAGGCAATGGTGTCACGGACGAATTCCGCTATTATCTGCGCCCACTTTTAGGTTCCGGATATCCGGTGCCCCATCGCCTCAGAGCGCCTAAGGTCGGCAAAGTCCTCTTGACGGATTCGTAAGAGAAAAGCCTTTGAATGTATCATTAAGCGTGGGTCACAGTGCCCGCGCTTAGCTTTTTTGGATGCACATTGCGCGTGGCGGCAATAGGAGCTTGCCTTCTTGCAGTTCTATTCGTTCGCTGTCGGCAAAGATAAGGCTGCCCCGCCTATCTGTGTGGGTCGTCCTATCAGAGAGATTTATCAGGCAGAATAGGCTTTCCTGATCAAGATAGCGGCGATAGATGAGCAGATCATCCTCAGATTTTATAAATGCGAAACCCCCATCTCGGAGGAGCTTTTCTCTCTTTCTGACTTGGATGAGCTCTTTGTAGAAACTACGCAGATCCACGGCTTCGGGATCTTCTTCCCAGCGCCAGTTGAAAGGGCGCCGATTGTCAGGATCCTTGCCGCCCATCATGCCGATCTCGTCGCCATAGTAGATATGCGGGATGCCGACAAAGGTCATCTGAAAGAAAACCGCTTGCTTTAAGCGCTGTCCATCCTCCTTGGCAATCTGGAGAATCCGCTGGGTGTCGTGGCTGCCCAAGAGATTCATCATCGCCGTTGCGGCATGAGCGGGATACTCAGCCAAGCCCTCTTCGATCCGCGAGCAAAACTGCTCTTTGGAGATGAGATCCTGAAGGAGGAATTCGATCACAGGGTTTTTGAAATAGGCATAGTTCATCACGGAATCAAAATAGCGTGGATCGATCCAATCCTTGGCGTTTTGCCATATCTCCCCCACCAACCAAGCGTCCCGGCGGATGCTTTTGATCCTCTGCCGAAAGAGCTGCCAAAACCACCACGGCACTTCATCAGGAACATCAAGGCGAAATCCGTCGATGCCAATCTCACCGATCCACCATGAAGCCGCATCGAGAATGTGATCTACCAGATCCCAATTGACATCGGCATGTCTGATATCGCGGATGTAGTTTTCCAAAGGGTGCTGGCGGGCAAGATCATAGTTGAGATCCGGCATATCTTTGATGCCCCACCAACATTGATAGTATTCACGCGGCTTGAAGTCCTCCGGAAGGGGATCGGGTAGCGGCCATTTGTGCCAGTCATACCAGTGCCAATAGGGAGAATCCTTACCTTTCTTGACGGTATCACGAAAGGCCCAAAAGCTCTCTCCGCTGTGGTTGAAAGCAACGTCCAAGATCACTCTGATCCCGCGTGAGTGCGCTTCGTCCACCAATTCTTTGAGCTCTTCACCAGTGCCGAAATGAGGGTCTACGCGCTTGAAATCCGCTGCATCATACTTGTGATTTGATTTGGCTTCCCATAGCGGATTGAAGTAGATCAGGTTAATGCCAAGATCCTGAAGATAATCCAGCTTTGCTCCGACCCCGGCAATATCGCCGCCGTAGAAACTCCACCAATCCGGCGTTCCCTCCGGCTGATAGGGGCTTTGCTTTAGCGAATCTATCTCATCCCAGTCGTCGACGAAGTGATAATACTCTTGATTTGGAGACAGCATAGCGCTCTCGGGGGGAGGCTGCCGGGAACCTTCATAATAGGACTCCGAGAAGTCTTGATCGTTGCTGGGGTCTCCATTGTAAAAGCGATCCATGAAGATCTGGTAGATAACGGCACTTTCCAGCCAGTCCGGAATCTCAAAGACGGCTATGTCGCGCGGGTCTATCTGCAGCTTACGCATCGAGGAGGGGGCTTCGGAAAAGCCATCTGCATATAGATGGTGCTGCTTGCCTTTATGCTTGACCAAGAGCCAAAAGCTGAGAAGATCTGAGATCTTAAGACCTATGTGCCAGACATAGTGCTCCCTCCCCTCCCCCACCGGATTAAGCAGCAATTCTTCTTCATCGGTGCACAAAGTGATGCTGTCAGCGAGATCCGTATACCACAAAAAGCGCAACTCGATCAGCCCTTCCTGCGGACGCGCCAGGCGGATGTGAGAGAAGCCGCCCTGCTCTTTGTAGCGAGCAAGAGCTTCATCTATTGTGCTGAGTTTGTGCCGTTCTTCCACCGTGATAATGGAGTTTAGCCCGCCATAGGGATCCGGCTCTGTGTCGGGATTTGAGGGATCAAGCTGCCATTCTCCATTGATGATGAACTTATAGCGATATCTGCCCGGCTTCAGATCCGTCTCATAAAGATACAAGCCATCATGATCCACCAAGGGATAGATCTTCCACTCGGTGAAGTCTCCTGCAATGCCGACCTCATAGTCGCCGGCGGTCAAGGGCTGATAGCTAAAGCGGATGGTCATTTGCTGCTCGTTTTCTTCTTCCGGCTTGCTCGCTTGGCTTTGGAGGGTTTAGGCTGCTGAGCGATCTCCCTGCTATAGTGCACCTTGAGGAAATCACCGGTGGCGCTTTGGCTGCACTTCATGATCTCTTCGGGTGTTCCTTGAGCAAGGATTTTCCCGCCTTCTGCTCCTCCTTCCGGACCTAGGTCTATCACCCAGTCTGCGGATTTTATCACATCCAGATTGTGCTCGATCACCAAGACGGTATTGCCCATCCGCACGAGCTTCTTAAGCACTTTGAGCAGTTTGTTGATGTCGTCAAAGTGCAAGCCCGTGGTCGGTTCATCCAAGAGATAGAGAGTCGATCCCGTGGAGGGACGGCTGAGCTCTCTGGAAAGCTTGATACGTTGAGCCTCCCCGCCTGAAAGCGTGGTGGATGGTTGTCCAAGCTTGATGTAGTCCAGCCCCACCTCGTGAAGGGTCTTCAGCTTGTTTTTGATGGTTGGGATTGCATCGAAGAATTCAATGGCTTCTTGCACGTCCATATCCAAAACTTCAGCGATATTCTTGCCTTTATAGCGGATATTGAGGGTTTCATGGTTGTAGCGTTTGCCTTTGCACACTTCGCAGCTCACGTAGATATCTGCCATGAAGTGCATCTCAATCTGCCTGACGCCGGCTCCTTGGCAAGCCTCGCACCTGCCGCCTTTGACGTTGAAGGAAAAGCGTCCCGGTTTATAGCCTCGCAGCTTGGAAGCGGGAAGCTCGGCGAAGAGGTTGCGGATGGGATCAAAGAGCTTGATATAGGTGCAGGGATTGCTTCTTGGTGTCCTGCCGATGGGCTGTTGATCGATGCTGATCACCTTGTCGATATGCTCGATGCCGTTGATCTCTTTGACGGCGCCAACCTTTTGATTTGAGCGGAAGAATTGATTGTGCAGATATGGTGAAAGGGTCTGATTGATGAGCGAGCTCTTGCCGCTTCCTGAGACGCCGGAGATGCAAATAAAGGTTCCCAAGGGAAGATCCACATCGATGTCTTTGAGATTGTTGTGCTTTGCCCCTCTGATGCCGATGACTCTTTGGTCTGTCTTGATTCTCTCTTCGGGGATCGGGATACACATTCTGCCGGATAGGTAGGCCCCGGTAAGAGAATCGGGATTGGCCTTAATATCGTCGATCATTCCTTGTGCAACGATCCTGCCGCCGTGGATACCTGCTCCGGGTCCAAAATCCACGATTTGATCGGCGCATCTCATGGTGTCTTCATCGTGTTCCACCACGATCACTGAGTTTCCGAGATCCCGCAGCTGTTGCAGCATGCTCACCAAGCGGGCATTATCCCGTTGATGCAGCCCGATCGAGGGTTCATCTAGGATATACATCACGCCCACCAATTGGCTTCCGATCTGGCTTGCCAATCTGATGCGTTGAGCTTCTCCGCCTGATAGAGTGGGCGAGCGTCGATCCAGCGCGAGATAGTGCAGACCGACGGAGTTTAGGAATCCCAAGCGAGCGCAGATCTCTTTGAGCACTTCTTTGGCGATGATCTCTTTGCTGCCGCTGAGTTTGAGCGACTCAAAGAAATCCAGTGCTTCACGAACGCTCATGGAGGTAATCTCACCGATGTTTTTGCCATCGATTCTGACCGCCAATGATGATGGCTTCAATCTGCTCCCCCCGCAATCCGAGCAATCCTTGTCGCTGATAAACTGCATATAATGGCGGCGCATATCCTCCGATTCGGTCTCATGCATGCGTCGTTTGAGCTGGGGAATGATGCCTTCAAAGCGTGCTGAATAGCTGCCACTACCTCTGGAATTTTGCCACGCCATCTTAAACTTCCGCCCTTTTGAACCGTTTAAGATCAATTGCTTGACGATATCCGGAAGCTCATACCACGGTGTGAAAAGCGAGAAGTCATAGGCTTTTGCCAGATTCTCGACCATCTGAAGAGTCCAGCTATCCTTTTTGGCAGCAAGATTTCCCCATGGCACGACCGCCCCATCCATGATGGATCGCTCCGGATCCGGCACCACGAGATCGGGATCAAACTCCAGCTTATAGCCCAAGCCGTTGCAAGAAGGGCAAGCGCCGATGGGGCTATTGAAGGAAAAGCTCTGCGGGCTCAGCTCCTCATAGCCGATGCTGCATTTGGCACAAGAATTTTGCACAGACAAGAGATCTTCTTCCTTGCTATCGGGATAATCGATCTTTATGACGGAATCCGTGAGCTTGAGCGCCAATTCGAGTGAATCCACCATCCTGCTTTGCACGCCATCTTTGATGACCAAACGATCCACGATCACGTCGATATTGTGCTTGCTCTTTTTGTCCAGGACGATGTCTTCATCAAGACTGCGCGCCACACTATTGATCATAACGCGGACAAAGCCTTCGCTGCGCAGCTGTTCAAGCTCCTCTTTGTGTTCTCCCTTGCGGTTTTGAACGATGGGAGCAAGGATCTGCAAGCGGGTTCCCTCGGGATTTTGCATGAGGTGCTCGACCATCTGGTCGACAGTCTCGGAGCCGACCGGATCCCCGCATTGATGGCAATATTGCTGGCCGATGCGAGCATAGAGCACTCGCAAATAGTCATAGATCTCAGTGACCGTCCCGACGGTTGAGCGTGGGTTCTTGCTGCCGGCTTTTTGTTCGATGGAGATCGCAGGAGAGAGCCCTTCGATATAGTCCACTTTGGGTTTCTCCATCTGTCCCAAAAATTGCCGTGCATAGGCAGATAGGGATTCCACATAGCGTCTTTGTCCTTCGGCGTAGAGAGTATCAAATGCCAAGGAGCTTTTACCGCTGCCGGAAACCCCGGTAAACACCACCAGCTTGTTACGTGGAATGGACAATTCGATGTCTTTTAGATTATGCTCGGAAGCACCTTTGATCACGATATCTGTCTTCAATTTTAACTCCTCAATGAGTTCACAAAATTCGATGGGCATAGTTTGTCAAATGAAAAGCAATGATAACTCTTGGTTCTGCTGCTAATGCCCTTGATTCCTCAATCTACTTGACAGGATATGCCCGTTTGTATTCGTTGACTATAACACACAGGGGTGCTGGATCAAGACGATCCGGCTGAGATTAGACCCTTCGAACCTGATCCGGGTAATGCCGGCGTAGGAAAACCTACAATTCCTCATCGAAGGCCAGATTTCTTCCCCCCTGAATATTAACCTAAGGGGAACAAAAATGGAAAAAGACATTTCCACAGCCATCCTGAGTGCATGGACTCAGAAACTACACACTGCCATCCAATCCGATGTAATCATCACAGGTGCCGGTCCCTCCGGCTTGATCTGTGCAGCAGAGCTTTCCCGCCATGGATACAAGGTAAGCCTCATCGAACATAAGCTCGCTCCCGGAGGAGGGATGTGGGGCGGTGCCATGCTTTTTAATGAGATTGTAGTGCAAGAAAACGCGTTGCATCTTTTGGAAGCAAATGGGATCGCCTACAAATCTGCCGCAGGAGGTCTCTATACTGCCGATTCCTGTGAAGCCACTGCCGCGCTCATCTATCAAGCCTGTCACAATGGCGCTATGATCTTCAATTCCGTATGTGTCGAAGATCTGGTGATTTGCGAAAACCGCGTGACAGGAGTTGTGATAAACTGGGCTCCTGTCCTTGAGAGCCGCATGCACGTAGATCCCCTGTGCCTAGAGGCGAAAGCAGTCTTGGATGCCACCGGACACCCCTGCGAAGTAGTGAAGATTCTCACCCAAAAGAATCACTTCAGGCTTTCCGATGGCAAAGAGGACATCCTCTATGAACGCTCCATGAATGCTGCTTTAGGCGAAAAGGCAGCAGTGGATTATACCGCTGAGGTCTTCCCGGGGCTCTTTGTGAGTGGCATGGCTGCTTGCGGAGTGAGTGGAAGCAACCGCATGGGCCCGATCTTTGGCGGAATGCTGCTTTCCGGGATGAAGGCAGCAAGGCTGATCGCGGACATGCTGGAAGGCAGATAATGCAGGATTTTGGCTTATACATCGTCGTCACCAATCCCGCCTTGGGACATCGCCGTTTCACCGAGATCTGTGTGGAAGAAGAGCTTGAAATGATCCAGCTTCGGGAGAAGAAACTGACGGACAACGTGCTTCTTGAGATTGCCAAAGACATGCGCGCAATCACCAAAGGCAGCAAGACCCGCTTTGTGATCAATGATCGAGCGGATCTTGCCATGCTCTGTGAGGCTGATGGATTACACCTGGGTCAGGATGATCTGCCCTGGCGTGAAATCCGCAGCCATTGGAAAGGCATCTTGGGCGTGTCCACTCACAATATGAATCAGGCTCTTGATGTCCAAAATAGCCCACAATTGCCGGATTATATGAGCTTTGGTCCGATCTATCCCACTGTCGCAAAAGAGATCCCCGATCCCGCGGTGGGAACCAAGCTACTCAGCGAAATCCTGAAGATCCAAAGATGCCCTATTCTAGCCATCGGGGGAATCTTTGTGGACAATCTGGACAAGATCACAGGCTGCGGAGCAAAAAACGTGGCAATGATCCGGCAATTTTGCGAACTAACCGACGAAAGCGAGCTGCGAGACAAGATCAGATATGTCTCGCAGGCATTAAAGGAGGAAAAATGACACAGCTTTCACAAGCCCAAAAAGGGATAATAACAGAAGAAATGCGTCGTGTGGCAAAGCACGAAAAGATAGACCCGGAAAGCCTCAGAGACTTGATCTCTCGCGGGAAAGTGGTGATTCCCTCAAACACAAGCGGACACGCCAAAGCCATCGGAATCGGCAAAGGAATGAGCGTGAAAATCAATGCCAATATCGGCTGCTCGGATATGGGCAGCTCTTTGGATGATGAGCTTATGAAACTAGATATCTGCCGAGAATACAAAGCAGATAGCGTGATGGATCTCTCCACAGGAAAGCACCTTGATGAGATCCGCCGTAGGATGAGAGAAAACACCGATCTGATCCTGGGCACAGTCCCGATCTACGCCGTCGCTGCCAAACTCGAAGAGAGATCCAAGAGTATCATGGATTTTGAACCCGAAATGCTTTTTGATGAGATTGAGCACCAAGCGGAACAAGGGGTGGATTTTATCACTGTGCATGCGGGCATCAATCGCTATTCACTTCAGTGTCACCTGAAGGACAAGCGAGCTCTGGGAATCGTGAGCAGGGGTGGCAGCCTCCTCAAACGCTGGATCTTGCACAAAAACGCTGAAAATCCTCTCTACGAAGATTTCGATCGCCTGCTTAAGATCTGTTATAAACACGATCTCTGCCTGAGCTTGGGAGATGGATTTCGCCCGGGAGCTCTCGTTGATGCCACTGATGGCAGCCAGATTGCCGAGCTCATCGTGCTCGCCGAGCTTGCCAAACGCGCACGCAAAGAAGGAGTACAAGTGATGATCGAAGGCCCCGGACACGTCCCGCTTAACGAGATCGCTGCAAATGTCCAATTGCAAAAAAGTCTCTGTGATGATGCTCCATTCTATGTCTTGGGACCGCTTCCTACTGATATCGCCTGCGGATACGATCATATAGCCGGAGCCATTGGAGCTGCTCTAGCCGCTTGGCAAGGCGCTGACTTCCTCTGCTATGTGACTCCCGCTGAGCATCTCTGTCTGCCGGATCAGGAGGACGTTAAACAGGGCATCATTGCCAGCAAAATCGCTGCGCACATCGCGGACATCGCAAAAGGTCATCCCGGGGCTCGTGAGATTGACGACGCCATGGCGACCGCAAGACGCGCCATGGATTGGGAAAAGATCTTCTCCTATAGCCTTGATCCCGAACTCAGCAAAAAACGTAAATCCGAGACTTCGATGGATGCAAAGGATCACTGCAGCATGTGCGGAAATCTCTGCGCTATCAAGACGGACAAAGCCAGTGAATAGCAGAATCCTATCAATCGCGGCTCTAGACAGCAGCGGCGGTGCCGGGCTCAATCAAGACATCAGGGTTGCAGCTCTTTTGGGACACCGGATTCATAGCTGTCCGAGCGGATTTAGTATTCAAAGTTCTAGAGGGGTGGAGGATATCCACCCCTTTGATAACAAGACATTTGAGCTGTATCTTACAAAGACTCTGGCTGATGCTCAACCACGGTTTATAAAGATCGGAGCCTTATGCTCGGCTTCTCAGATTCCCATTTTATGCAAAACGCTCAAAGCATATAACAATGCCGAGATCCTCGTTGACCCGGTTTTTAGCCCCAGCAAGGGCAAGAGCTTCATCAAAGAAGCTGAGTTATATCTCCCGCTTTTGGAAATCGCCACATACCTGAGCCCAAACCTTCCGGAGATTGCCAGGCTTTCAAAACAACTGATTGACTCCCATCAAACTGCCCTTGAAGCGGCAAAACAGCTTGCAAAGAAGTTTGAGATCGATATCCTGCTCAAAGGCGGACATCAAAAGCTTGACCCCATCCCGGAAAGCTATGTCACGCCAAACGATGTTCAAACTCACTATATGCCCAAAAGACTCTGGGCATATCGTCACGGAACCGGTTGCGCTCTCGGAATGGCTTTTATCTGTCATCTTGCCCAAGGCTTCAGAGCTCCGGAAGCATTTTTCAAAGCATCCGCTTGGGTGATGAACTTTTTTGACAGCCTCAATAGCGAGAGCTCGTAGGGCATAATATCAAGATGACAGCCTGGAGTTTGCTTCCCCGGTTCAGATTTGTTTGGATTTTCCGCAAAAGCCGTAAGTCCTTATCTTCTCATCCCTTGCTTACTCGACCGGTGAGCGACTGGTGAGGGAGGCATGAGGAGGCCTGCAAAATAGAGACTTATGACGATCAATAATGGGAAAAATTCAAGCTTAGGATGGCAAAGATGTCTTCAGCACAGATAGCAGTGTTTCTATAAAAACAGTCTTCAATTTCAAATGAAAAGCGAGATCACCGAGGGGCAATCTCGCTTCTCTTATATATGTGTTTGGGTAATCTTATTGCAGTTCCGACCAGATTTTGTTGATCAGAGATTTGGCATGAGTCTCTTCCATGTATGACAGCGGGAAGGAGAAGATATATGCCCTGGATCCATTAGCATTTACTTTACGGGTTCCGATCACTTTTCCATTGAGATTGTTGTATTGAGTCTCATTGGGAGGGAAGGGAGTGTAATCCATTGATTTGGGTCCGTAGCTATAGATCGCTTCACCGGTGATATTTGGAACATCTCCAATGAGTCTGTGATAAGCCACAGAGGAGAAGCCATGAAAGTTCTCGACCAGCGGGTTGAAGCTGTTGTGTCCGGTTCCGGACGGATGATTTGAATACTGAAGATCAATGCTCGGAAATCCGCTGAGTCCCACTGCAGAGTGGAAGAAAGGTCCTTGAGCGGGGTTTGCAGGACCGGCTGTCATGGTGGGTTGCATCGGCAGGCCGAGAAGTTCCAGCATGGTAAATCCGCGTTTGGTGGCCAAGTCTGTGCTCTTGGATGCGAATTGAGATGTGTGGGATATCACCAAGTTTCCACCCTTGCGCAGATATAGTGAAAGACCATCGATTTCATCTTCGATAGTCCCGCCACGGGCAGGGTTGTCTGCGTGATAGATCACCATCTTATAGTTTTGGAGATCCGAGAACGCCAAGTGGCGACCGCGGATATCGCGATATGTTCTGTTTCCGGCCTCTGTGCCATTGTACTTCACAAAATCTACGTTGGATAAATCTTCAGTCATATGAGCATATTTTGTGTTTACGACTTCTTCCGGAGAGCTATTTTGGTCATGCGGATCATCATCGATGATGAGCACACCGCTTCTTTGTGAAGCAGCTTTGTAGGGCACTACGTTGAAAACAATCTGTGCCGGATACAAGGAGACTTCGTCCTGACTATCCACGCAGCGAACTGTGAAGACGTGTTCGCCGGGGGTCAATTGGTTGCCGGTCAGCACGATTGATTGTCTGAGCGGAGAATACAGGGGCAATCTCAGCCACTGGGTGCCGTCGTCATCGGTATGAATGCTTTCGGCAAAAGGCGGGAAGTAGTAGGGCTCATCATCATAGCGAATATCAAAGTGAGTGATCTCACCGAAGTAGTTTTCACCACCGGCATATCCGGTTTCCGGATTGGGCTCGCTGAGCACTGTGTCCACTTTCTTTTCATAGGGATTATCCAGAGGATAGGAGATGGTTCCGGTGCTTTCTTCTTTGCCATATTCACCCCACCAGCCCCAGCGCATGTAGACCTTGAGGTTTTCGCTGTGAACGACGGTGTAGCGATTTTCCATATCCTTGGAAAGAGGAGCTGCAAAAAGCTGTTCTCCACCTTCAATTGAGAAAGGAAGATCTTCAGGGGTGGAGTCATCATGTCTGTCTTCAAAATGATTTCTGCCTAGGGCGAGAATCTTCTGGTTATAAAGCTGGGTCCGAGGATGGAATCCGGGTTTGACCTTGAAGAGGACGGGATCAGTAGTGGCCACTTCAGAAACGACGCCTGCCAGGTCTGTGACTCGAGCTTCGATCCTGGTGGTGGTATTGCTTGTGCCGTTTTCATAGTCATAATCAAGCGCAGGATTGGTTCTGCGGGTGAGCTTGTACTCATTGAGGTGCTCTTGATTTTCTGTGGAGAACCACTCAGTCAAGGTTCCGGGAACGATGTCTCCGGAATCGTCATAGACTTTCATCATGCGAAATTCGTACGTAAAGGGAATGGCGTCGACGATCATTCCGGCACTATCAGGATAGCGCATGGAGAAGCGCAGTGTGATTCCGCTGCCGACATCGCCCCCATTGGGATTTCCCTTTGTGGTGCTAACGGAGCAGATCGGTTTGACGGAATTTGTGCGGAACTTGCGCCAAGCGGGAATAGGTGTCACAGCTCCGCGATTGTCCATCGCCACTACTTCAAAGTAGGAAAGCGTGGGCATGGGCTCACCGGTCTCATCAGCAGCCGGGAAATTGATCACAGCATACTTTTGATTTGTCCAGATGGTGCGATCCGTCTCGGGGTCGTCGAGTGACATGTTCTGATCAGCGCTTGGCAGATAGTGCATTACCCAACCCTCTCCGAGATTGCTGAGCATCTCATCAGGGATCAAGCCATCATCAGCGGTGGCAATATATTGATAGCCGGGGGTGGCAATGGGCTGACGGTCTTCGTCCAAAACGCGGAATGCGTATCCGGTGATGATTCCATCCGGATCTGTCGCATGCCAGAATATTCTTTGTTGAAATGTGAATTCTACATCTGTAGTATCGATATTGCTGGGGACGCTATCATATGTCCAGCCCTCAAATGAGGTAATGGAAATCGAGGGAAGCTGATTCTCAAATCTGCTTCCGGACTTTCCACAGCCGGTGACAAACAATGCAGCCACTGCAAGTATCAAGATGATTGCCAAGAGTTTGGAACTCTTATTACTCATCGGTCCTCCCAAACATCAGATTATTATTTCTTTTGGTTTTCACGAAAAATCATGTTGATATATTCGTCAATACTTTTATTTATCTTTTCTGTGATAAGATTCGCTTTTACGAGATTCAGGTATAGCAAACTAGTGGTGATCCGCCCTATTCCTCCGGGAACGGGAGTAATCGCCAAAGCTTTGTCATAGCAGGCCTTGTAGTCTATATCTCCGACATACCCGACACTGCCGTCGTCCATCTTCTTTTCGTTGATGCCGACGTCGATAAGAATCGCATCTTCTTTGATCATATCGGCTCCAACAAACTCCGCTTTTCCGATCGCCGCAATCAGTATATCAGCCTTTTGGCAGATGGCGGCGAGATTCTGAGTCCGACTGTGGCAGACAGTTACGGTCGCGTTTGCGGAGTCTCTCTTCCACAACAGCATATTTGCCAAAGGTTTGCCCACCACATTTGAGCGTCCCAAAATCACCAGATTCTTGCCCATAGGATCGATCTGGTAGTATTTGAGCGTATAATATACTGCTGCCGGTGTGTTTGGTAAAAAGCCATCCTCTTCCATGAGTATCTTTCCCAGATTCAGAGGATGTAAGGCATCAATATCCTTATCCGGATTGATCTGCATATTGACCGCGGAATCATCCATGGATTTTGGAAGGGGTTTTTGCAGCATTATCCCATGAACGGCCGGATCGGAGTTTGCTGCGTTGATGGTAGCTATGAGTTCGCTCTGAGTGCAATCAGCAGCTAGTGTCACCAGCTCGGCTTGGCATCCCAAACGCCCGGCGGTGGTGATGATGCTCTGGACATAATATGATGAAGCGGGGTCGTCCCCCACTTGGATCAAAAGCATTTTGGGCTTGAGATTGTGCTCGGCAATCAGGGCTTTTGAGACCTTATTGATCGCCAAAGCGATGGGTTTTCCTTTTAGTTCTTTCTGCATTATAGCTCCACGGGAATTCTGATGCGTTCGATCTTGATAGCCCGATGTGAGATGGGGTCGGTCTCGATGAACACAGCGTTTATCATCAGTCCGCGCTCTGAGGTTTCATAACGGCGAGGAACTGAGCTTTTAAACTTTTCTAGGATGATCTCTTTTTTGACACCGATCACGCTCTCGTGCGCTCCGGTCATGCCCACATCCGTAAGATATGCCGTCCCTTGTGGTAAGATCTCTTCATCGGCGGTCTGGATATGGGTATGGGTGCCGATCATGGCGCTCGCTCGTCCATCCAGATGCCAGCCCAGAGCCCTGGTTTCAGCGGTCGATTCCGCGTGAAAATCCACAAGCAGGGGAGCATCCTTTTGCCAGTTTTCCCAAAAAGAGTCGAAAGCGGTGAAAGGCGAATCGCACGGAGGCATATAGACTTGGCCAGTGAGGCATACAATGCCCAGTCTGAGATCTTCCTTTCTGGCGATAAACAAGGACGCGCCTGGGGCAGCAGCAGGATAGTTCATTGGTTTGACTATCCGAAACTCTCGTGAGATAAAATCCAAGGACTCTTCTCTGTCCCAAAGATGATTCCCGCTGGTCACAGCATCTACGCCGGCGCCAAACAAGGGCTTGAGGGTCTTTTCGGTGACGCCCCTGCCATCGGCAAGGTTTTCGGCATTTACTACCACAAAATCGCTGCTATAGCGGTTTCTGAGTGATGGCAATTGCCGGTGCAGAGCCATCCGCCCCGGCTTACCAAAGATGTCACCGAAAAAAAGAACTTTCATTACTTAGCCATGGCTATCTGTCTGGTTTCGCGAATAACGGTCACCTTGATCTGACCGGGATATTGCACTTGCTTTTCGATGGAAGCGGCGATCTCAGAAGCCAAAAGCGGTGTCTGTGCTTCTTCGATCGTGGTGGGCTCGACTATGATGCGTAGCTCACGACCGGCTTGAATGGCGTATGATTTGTTCACGCCGTCGACACTGTTTGCAATCTCTTCGAGTTTTGCAAGACGCTGCATATAGGTTTCCAGCATTTCACGACGAGCGCCCGGTCTGGCTCCGGAAATTGCGTCTGACGCCTGCACCAAAGCAGCATAGACCGAGATGGCCTCGACCTCTTCGTGGTGAGATTCGATAGCGTTTACGATCAGCTTCCCTTCGCCATTCTTACGTGCCAGGTTTGCGCCGATAATCGCGTGAGTGCCGTCAAATTCATGATCTATGGCTTTGCCAATATCGTGCAATAGTCCGGCTCTCCGCGCCACTTCCTGATCCAGATCCAGTTCTGCTGCCAAGATTCCGCAGATCCACGCAGCTTCAATGGAATGTTGTAAGACATTTTGTCCATATGAGGTGCGGTAGTTCAAGCGCCCCAAGACTTTGATAAGATTTGGAGAGATATTGTGGATATTGGTTTCCAGCACAGCCTTCTCACCGATCTTCATCAGAGTCTCATCCATCTCTTTAGTGGTCTTAGAGATCACTTCTTCGATCCTACCGGGGTGGATCCTGCCGTCTGAGATAAGCTTCTCCAAAGACAAACGGGCAATCTCTCTGCGAACGGGATCAAAACATGAGAGCACTACTGCTTCCGGAGTATCGTCGATGATCAGATCAACTCCCGACGCCTTTTCGAAGGTGCGGATGTTTCTTCCTTCGCGACCGATGATGCGGCCTTTCATCTCATCTGAGGGCAAAGACACCACGGATACCGTGCTTTCCGACACATGGTCGACCGCCATGCGTTGAATAGCCGTGGCGAGGATCTCTGAAGCCTTCTTGTTTGCATCAAGCTTGATCTGTTCAATGGTGAGTTTGGCATCATTTGCGGCTACTTGGCGGGCTGTGGAGATCAATTCTGAGCGCAAGCGTTGAAGGGCTTCTTCCCTGCTTAGGCCGGCTACTTCAGCGAGCTTGTGCTTCTGCTGTGTAAGCAGATCTTCAGCATCTTGCTTCTTTTGATGGATCTCATCTTCTTTGCTCTTGAGCCTGCGTTCTTGTTCACTGAGGCTGTTTTCCTTTTTGTCCAGCGAGTCCAAGCGTTTGTCAAGGCTGCCCAGGCGTTCATTGTACTTCTTTTCCTGGGATCTCAGCTCGCGCTGACGTTCTTTGACTTCTTCGTCCAAGATGCGTTTTTGTTTGAACCATTCTTCTCGGGCTTCCACCAAGGCTGCTTTTTTGGCTGCTTCGGCATCGCTTTTGGCATCCTTCTTGATGTTTTCAGCGATTTCTGTGGCTTGCGCGACGACCTTGAAGGCCGAATGGCGCTTGATAAGATATATCACTAATGCCACAATGAACCCCAAAGCAAAAGCGATGGCGCTTGCAATGTATGGGTTTTGCATAATATATTCCTTACAATCTATTTATGCCTTCTAAAACGAGTTTTAGAAGAGCGAAATTAAGCGCCCGCGAGAACCGTGTATGTTTGACTTTTTACAAAGCCACTTTGCAGGTGGGAATCTACCTTGTGGGCTTTATGTATCCGAGACAAAGCCGGCGCGCACGCCACCCATGGCTCGACTCCCTTCTTATTTCTTGGCTTTTATGCAATCCATATCACGAATTCCGCAGGCATTTATCAAAAGCTGACAATGTTTTCGAGCATCTGATTCATGCGATGAAGCTCCTCTTTGAGCTCCTCATTCTCCAAGACGGCAGCTTGTAGCGCATCTTCTCTTTGAAAGCACGCCAATAGCAGCAACCTAGAGAAATCTAACTGATCATAAGTTTCAGAAAGCTCTGTTAGCTGTCTGGACAGATCCTCAGCGATTTTGTGCGTGTGGGTGGGGTCATCACTCCTGAGGCGAAAACGCCGTCCGAATATCACCACCTCAACGGATTTCATGTCTTACTCTATATCCCCTAGCTTGGGAAAGATGTCATCAATGGTCTTGATGGCATCATCAGCAAAGGACTCTATGCCCATGAGCATCTTTTGCATCTCGTCTTGTTGGGCTTTGAGCTTCTCGTGTTCGATCTTCAAAGCGCTCAGGGCGTTGTCAGTCTCAGTATAGAGCTTGGAATAGTCTTCGACCTGAGCCAGTAGTTGCGTATTTTCTTCGTTTAGCTGAGCAAAGCTGCGCTTCAGCTCATCCAGTTCTTTTTTATCTTTCGTATATTGATCGATCAGTTTCTGCAATCTCTGCTGCAGGTTCAGCATGGGACTTTCCATTGTTACCTCATTGTAATGTCATATTTGCTTGCAAGTGTTTTTTGCACTGAATCCATGAGTCGATCAACGCGCTCATCTGTCAATGTTTTTTCTTGATCCTGCAGGATTACATGAAGGCTTAGGCTTCTAAATCCTTCAGGGATTTGCTTTGATCGATATTCATCGAAGACCTCAACGCCATTGATGAGATCCGGGTCCAGAGCCAAAATAGCCTGCTGAATCTCAGCATAGCCATAGCGCTCTGCCAGCAAAAATGATAGATCTCGCGTGACTGACGGTAAGCGGGGAATGTCTTGATACACAAGGCTGGTATTGCGACAAAGCTCAATGATCGGTTCCAGGTTAAAATCCAGAATCCAGACATCCTGCTTGAGGCTTCCGGTGTCCACACCCCATGCCTCCAAGACATCAGGCCTTAGCCTGCCAAAGCTACCCAGGAGATGTCCTTCTGAGACATAGCTAAAGGATTCCCCGGGGATCAGATAGGGCGCGTCACAATCCACCGAGCTAAAGGAGATACCCAGCACGGATAGCAAGCCTGTGAAGCAGCCTTTCATCCAGAAGAAATCTATCTTCTTGCCGCCGTCTTGCCAGTAGTCATCGCTTATCTTCCCGGTGAAAATCGCGGAAAGGCGCTTCTTCTCGATGTGTCCCTTTTTGTGAGGATGATAAGTCTTCGCCATTTCAAAGAGTTTGATGTCGCGCTCCGCATGGTTGAGGTTGTATACCATGTTTGTCAATAGCTGTGGGATCAATGATATCCGCATCACAGACTGATTTGAGCTTTGGGGATTGATCAAGCGGACGAAATCCAGATCTTCTTCCTGATAGCCGAGCTGGATCATCTGAGCGGGATCGCAGAAGCTATAGTTCAGGGTCTCATAAGATCCCCAATCAACCAGCCAATCAGTGGCTTTGCGCTCGACCCGGTATGCGTGTCTATCCATGATGTGTTGAAGCTCTACGCGCCGTGGAACTTGGTCATATCCCGCCAAGCGAGCCAGCTCCTCAAGCATGTCCACTTCACGGACAATGTCCTTGCGAAAAGCGGGAACCCGGTAGTAGTGCGCATGCTGACAGTCCTCAAGCTCTGAGAACTCTGTGATCCCCTGCTTCATTTCCTCAGCGTGATGACAATAGATCTGGTCGATGTCTTGGATCGGTCCCGGCACAAAATCTCCATATTGAATGAAGCTAAAGCCGAGATTCTCCAGGATATCCCTGATCTTATCACCGGGCAGCGTGTAGCCGATGAGCAGCTCAAATCTCTGAGGACGTACTCCCAAGATCAGATCCGTTTCTTGCTTGGGATAGCTGTCATACAGCTCGCCGCATACTGTTCCGCCGGCAAGCTCGATGATCAGATCTGTCGCTCGATCACTGATGCGATCAGCAAAACTTGCAGACAGGTCTCGCTCAAAGCGGTAGGATGAATCCGTGCTCAGCTTATGCCTATACGAACATCTGCGAATCGTCCCGGCATGAAAAGCGGCGCTTTCGAGAACGATGTTGACGGTCTGCTCGCTGATGCCCGAATATTGGGAGCCCATCACTCCCGCCAAGGCGGAGATACGCTTTCCGTCAGCTATGACAAGCTCGCTTCCATCAAGATGATAGATCTTGCCATCTAGGGCTATGAACTCTTCATTGTCTTCGGCATTCCGAACGACTATGTCCGGATATCCTTGTGCATCATCTTTCGGCGACAATTTATCATAATCAAAAGCATGAAGAGGATGCCCTGTCTCCAGCATCACGTAGTTTGTGATATCCACGACATTGTTTATCGGGCGAATCCCGCTCTTGATGAGAGCAAGCTTGAGCCAAAGCGGAGATGCTCCGATCTTCACACCCTTGATAATTCGCGCGGTGTAACGAGGGCAAAGATCTCGGGCTTCATTGTGTAGCCCCAATTTCAGCTCGGCATCGGAAACGTTGAAGCTCACCGGTTTACGCGGCATCAAGCTTCTGCTCAGCTTTGCTGAAAGATCCCGGCAGATGCCGACATAGCCCAAGAGATCGCTGCGATTGGGAGTGATCTCCAAGTCATAGACTGTATCCGGAAAGTCAAAGAGTTCATCCGCCAAGACCCCAATCGGGATGTCTTCAGATAGCTCGATGATGCCACCATGATACTCGGAAACTCCCAATTCTCGTTCGGAGCAGAGCATTCCGTGCGATTCAATGCCGCGAATCTTGGCTTTCTTGATCTGATATTCCTTTAGTTCGGTTCCGGGTAGGGCCAATATCGCCATCATTCCTGCGTGGCAATTTGGCGCTCCACAGATCACTTGAATGAGATTGTTTTCGTCCTTTGCGGGATAGTCAGCGTCTCCGATATCGACTTTGCAAAGATTGAGATGATCGGTCTTGGGTACTGGTTCTGCTGATACTACTTTTGCTGCGATGACGGTGGAGCCCAAAGCCGGCATCTCGCTGATGCCTTCGACCTCGATGCCTGCAAAAGTGAGCAAGTCCGCAAGATCGTCCGATATGCCCGATAGATCAAGATGACGTTTTAACCATGATAGTGCAACTTTCATTATAGCTCTCCTCGAAACTGTCTGAGCATTCTGAGATCATTTTCAAAGAGAATGCGCATGTCCGGAATCCTATACTTGAGCATGGCAATACGCTCTATGCCAAGTCCAAAAGCAAATCCTGTGTAGACTTCGGAATCAATACCCAAGGTGTTGAACACAGCGGGATCGACCATCCCCGCTCCGCCCATTTCGAGCCAACCGGAGTGTTTGCAGATGCGGCACCCTGTGCCCCGGCAGGACACGCAGGATATATCCATCTCAGCAGAGGGTTCCGTGAATGGGAAGAAGTGTGGGCGGATCCTGCTCTTGACGCCTTCTCCAAACATAATGCTGGCGAAGTTTTGCAGAGTATCCTGCAGATGCGACATATTGATGTTCTTGTCCACCACCAAAGCTTCCACCTGATGAAAGACCGGGGAATGGGAGGGATCCGGCTTATCGTTTCGATAGCATCTTCCCGGAGAGATAATGCGAATGGGCGGCTTATAGTTTTCCATCACTCTGATCTGCACCGTGGACGTCTGTGTGCGCAAAAGATCCCCTCCTTCCACATAGAAAGTATCTGCCAGGTTCCTGGAAGGGTGATCCGGGGGCGTGTTCAGAGCGTCAAAATTGTGAAATTCATCCTCAATGTCATTGCCTTCGGCAATCTCAAATCCCATGCTCAAAAACACATCGTCGATCTGGCGGCGAATGATGCTGAGAGGATGGTAGGAGCCTCGGGAAAGCGGATAGCCCGGCATCGATGCGTCCATGTCCCCTCTGCTCTTCTGCCAAGACTGCTCTTTGATCTGAGTGGATCTGAGGGTGAGCATATCCTCAAATTGCTTGCGAATCTGATTGAGCTGATTCCCAAATGCGGGTCGCTCTTCTTTGCTGAGATCCTTCATCTTGGTGTACAAGCTGTTTAGCAAGCTTTTCTTACCCAAGTATCTTGCTTTGAGATTCAAGATGTCATTGGGCTCACTCGCTCGTGCTATCTCTTCTTTGGCTTCGGAAACAAGGTTTTCAAGCTGTTCTTGCAATGTCCTATCCTTTTTTACTGATAAATAGGCAAAAAGCGGTTTTCAAAGAAAAACCGCTTTCTTATATGTGGCCTGATTGTCACTCCTATGAGTGCTTAAGGCATAGTAATATAATTAGACGTTTTTGGCGATTTCGACCAAGCGGGCAAACGCCGGAGCATCGTGCCATGCCAGATGAGCCAAGGTCTTGCGGTTTATCTCGATATTGGACTTATGCAGCCCATTGATAAACTTGCTGTAGCTCATGTCATTCATTCTGCATGCAGCATTGATGCGGGCAATCCAAAGACTGCGGAACTGGCGTTTCTTCAGTTTGCGATGAGCAAATGCAAAGACCATGGCGCGTTCGACCGTTTGACGGGCAACGCGATAAGTTTTACTTCTGCGGCCAAAGTAGCCTCTGGCTGCGAGCATATATTTTTTTCTTCTGCGATGGGCTGCTACATTGTTTGTACTTCTAGGCATCTCAATACTCCTCTATACTACCAGCATCCGGTAAACTCTTTTCTCATCAGCTTTACGCACAATGGCGCTGGATCGAAGATTACGTTTCAATTTTGGCGATTTTTTGGTCTTGATGTGCGCGCTTTTGGCGTGATGGCGCACTATCTTACCGGTGCCGGTTAGCTTAAAGCGCTTAGCGGCAGATCGATTAGTTCTGATCTTTGGCATTTTATATCTCCTTGAATTTTCTCTATATCATACAGCGTGGCACAAATGCCTGCTGGTTTTATTAGCTTAGGACTTGTCGGCTTCGCTTCCCGCTTCCGCGTTTTCTTTCTTGGCTTCTTCTGCTTCGGCGATGGTGCGATCGATATCTTTTTTGGGAGAGACGACGATCGAAAGCATGTTACGATCGCTTACCGGCTCGTGATCAACTTCGGCAATCTGAGCCAGATCTTCCTTGATCTTATCCAAAATGCGATATCCGAGCTCTTTGTGAGCCATCTGACGGCCTCTAAAACGCACGGTGAACTTCACCTTGTTGTGCTGTTTTAGGAACTTGATGGCATTGTTTTTCTTGAAGTTGTAGTCATGCTCTTCGGTATTTGGACCAAACTTGATCTCTTTGACTTCGACTTCATGCTGTTTTTTCTTGGCTTCGCGAGCTCTTTTTTCTTTCTGGAAATAGTATTTGCTAAAATCCAGAATACGGCAAACGGGCGGATCAGCGGTGGGAGAAATCTCTACCAAGTCCAGCTCCGCTTCATCAGCATAACGCTGCGCTTCGCGCAGGGATACTACACCGATTTGTTTACCATCAGCATCGATCAGGCGGACTCTATCCACGGTGATCTGATGGTTGATTCTTTCTTTGGGCACGACCTCTTTGGTCTTGGCCTTGTAACGTTTAATCCGGATTATAAGAACCTCCTAGTTACCGGGTTAATGAAAAAGGCGGAATCTCCTTTGGGAAATCCCGCCTGCTTCACAGTAATCATTTACTGATATATAGTTTATCGAGCCCTGCACACACATTCAAGGCAGCAAGGCAGAAGCAGACGGCTTCATTTAGTACCATTGTTTCAGCCATGCATTTTGTGTCAACATAAATCTTGCGGCACGATATTTTAGCCATCACAAAAACAAAGCTTTACAGAATCAGCCACTTAGAAAGATTGACTCTATAAATCTCAATAAGGAACATCAAAACTTGACTAAATTCACTGACATCACACTCCCGGAACCGATTCAAAGAGCCGTAGAAAAACTCGGATTTGTCTCGCCCACACCCATTCAGGAGCTTTGCATCCCATGGATTATGGATAACAATGAAGATCTCATTGCCTTGGCTCAGACCGGAACCGGCAAAACAGCCGCCTTTGGCTTGCCCATTATTAGCGCTATCGACATTGAAAGAAGCGTCACCCAAGCCATCATCCTCTGCCCCACTCGCGAACTATGCTTGCAGATTGCCAAAGATCTGGAATCTTTCACGAAATATATGACTCGCGTTCGCAGCGCCGCCATCTACGGTGGGGCCCCGATATATAAACAAAAAGAAGCCCTTCGGACTGGTGCCCATGTCGTCGTGGGAACCCCCGGAAGAGTAGCCGATATGATCCGCCAAAAAGCTCTTCAGCCTGAAACCATCACGCGCCTGGTGCTTGATGAAGCTGATGAAATGCTAAACATGGGCTTCAAGGAAGAGCTGACCGAGATCATGGCGAGCATGCCATCTACGCGCCAGACCCTGCTCTTTTCCGCGACTATGCCCCGCGAGGTTGAAAATCTTGCCAAGAACTTTATGAGCAATCCCCACCGCATCAGCGTGGGCGACGAAAGCAAGGGTGCTGAAAACATCGAGCACTTCTATTATAAGGTTCAAGCCAGAGATAAATACGCAGCACTCAAGCGCATAGCGGACATGAATCCAAACATCTACGGCATCGTCTTTTGCCGCACTCGTAAAGAGACTCAGGAAATCGCCGACAAGCTCCAGCAAGATGGATACAATGCTGATGCTCTGCATGGAGATCTCTCCCAAGGGCAGCGTGAGCTAGTGATGAGCCGTTTTCGCAGCAAGTTTGTCCCGCTGCTCATCGCCACGGACGTGGCAGCTCGTGGTTTGGACGTGGACGACCTGACTCATATCATCAACTTCCAAGTTCCCACTGATCCGGATGTATACATCCATCGCTCCGGCCGCACCGGAAGAGCCGGCAAGAAGGGAATCTCGATCACTATCATGCACAGCAAAGAAATCAGTGCCTTTCGCAATGTTGAAAAGCGTCTGGGACGCCCGATAATCTGGCAGAAAGTGCCCGGCGGTCGTGAGATCTGTGAGAAACAGCTCTTTCACTTCATAGACAGCGTCGAGCGAGTGGAGATTAACGAGATTGAGATGGAGTCTTTTTTACACAACGTCTTCAAGAAGCTTAGCTGGATGACCCGTGAAGAGCTGATCAAGCGCTTTGTTTCCGTAGAATTCAACCGATTCCTTGATTACTACAAGGACATCCCGGATCTTGACAACATCAGATCAAACGACACTAAAAAAGAAGTTAAAGACAAATCCGGCTTTAGTTTCACCACATTCCGCCTCAACATCGGCCATGCAAACGGACTCACAAAGCGCGAACTTATGCGCTATATAAACGGCCTCAGAGTGAGCCGCGGCATCGAAATCGGGCAGATCAGCATCTTTGGCGATCATTGCCTGATTGATCTGGATTCCCGCTTGGAAAGCAAGGTAAAAAACGCCATGATCACTGCCGGCTTCAAAGGACAGCCTCTTTCGGTATCCATTGCCAAGACCGGAATCAGCCAAAAGCCCGGAAAAAGAAAGTATAACAAGAAACGCTAAGATAGATTCTCCCCATCCACTCCCTGAACATGCCCAAAGATTTCGGCATGCTTGGGGAGATGAGAGGAAGCTTGGCAATAAACAGGCATAACAAAATGCTTGACAGTTCATAATGCTCGGATTTTATGAATCTATAATTAATTAAGGTAGGAGAAATCATGAAAAGATTCCTTTACATTATTCTCATCATTATGGCCCTTGTGGCTCTTAGCGCTTGTGGAAAACCGGCAGAAAAAACTGCCCGTAACTTCTTTGATGCCATGGAACAGCAGGACTTTGCAAAAGCCAAAAACTTTGTCACGGAAGAAGGCCAAGAACTGCTCACCATGATCGAATCTTTCGCCAACAGCATGAGCGAAGAACAGAAAGACGAAATGGTCGCAATGCGCTACAATATCACTGAAGTGATCGAAGAAGGCGATGCTGCTACCGTGCGTTTCCAACAGTGGGAAGTCGAAAATCCCGACAACATCCAAGACCAAGAGCTTAAGCTCGTAAAAGTCGATGGAAACTGGAAAGTAGACCTTGCCAAGGATGACATCGATAAATAAGCTGTGGATATTTATCCTCAGCGTTATTTTGATAACCATCTTAAATAGCTCTGCCTTCGTTGGTGGAGCTATTTGCTATTCAAGCGCATTTCTTGAGGACGATCCGATTTGGGATCAACTGGATCTGCAGGAGGGGGATCTGCTGCTCAGGCGTGGCGGGACATTTGTCTCCACCTTGATCAGCAGAGCCTTCCCCAAAGCTGAGGGTATGTCACATTGTGGGATCATTGTACAATCCGGTGATGCATGGAGAATCATCCATAGCATCTCAGGCTCAATCTCAGAATCTGACGGCATCAGAATAGACCCAATCTCCTCTTTTGCATCCAAAGCAAAAGACGGCAAGATCTATCACATCAAGCCCATCTTTGAGGTTGATCGTCAAAAGATTGTCCAAACGGCAGAGCTCTTTTTAATGCAGCAACTAGCCTTTGATCATGATTTTGACCTGGATGATCCCAGCAAAATGTATTGCTCAGAGCTGGTACGCGCAGTGTATCTCGATGCCGGATCCCGGGATGTCTTTGCCTACAAGAATGTTGCGGGAAAGGCTTTAGTAGATTTGGGCGGGTTTTTTGATGAAAGCTACTGGATTCCCCGATCCTTAGCTGATCTAGATCCCTAGATAAGATTTATATACCTTTCATCACCAAGCTCTCCCAAGGTTTCTTGAGAGTATAGCCCATTACCAAGCGTTTCTTGCCCAATATGCCATCCGGCACCAGATCTTGATAGCTGTCCAAGACCAAGTACTTTTCAAAAGTCAAACCCAAGCGGCGGCTGACTTCATCCGTGATCTCTATTCCTTTTTCCACAATGGCTTGATCCGTATATTCCATAAGGTTTGTATTGCAGATTAGATCCGTGATCTGAAGCTTTGATGCTGCCTGCAATTTATCGATCATTATAATGATCTCATCCACAGTCTGAGTAAAAGGACGCATGGTATTGACCACCAAATACATCCGATAACCACGAGCTTTGATGTTGTCCACGAATCTTCCCAGAGTCCGGCAGCCCGCGGGATCACCGCCTACGTCCAACACTACCGACTTGTCGTGATTCTCGATCGCACCTTTGATCCGAGGTGAGATCATGGGCAGATCCGCATGCGAAAAATGCCCGTCCGGGGCGATTACTTCAATGCCCTCACCGGCAAATTGGTCACGTACATCTCTTGCACGAAAATAGGGATTGACGACGTCCATGTCTGCCAAAGAAACATCCTGTCCTTCTTCTTTGAGACTGCGAGAAAAGTGGATGCTATACTCGCTCTTACCACTGCCATAGGCGCCAATTACTATGTATAAACTCATATTTCTACTTTTAGTTTCCTTAGTTCATTTCTGATATCAAGATAATCCATGCAGAAAGTATCTGCAAGCTCTTTGATCCTATCATGCTCAGGGGTGCTATCAGCATCATAGATTGCCAGAGTGTACATGCCGGCTGATTTGGCAGCTTTGACTCCAGGCAGTGTATCCTCAATCGCTACGCACTCAGATGGAGGCAGATCCAGCCCTCGCGCACTGGCAAGGAAGATATCCGGATGGGGCTTGCCCAAAAGCTGCTGATCACCGGTGGCAAAAGACTCAAAGAGGTGCCAGACTTCATTTTTTGTAAGAGATGCTTTGGCAAGCTGATAGGAATTACTGGTTGCCAAGCCGAGCTTGATGCCTTCCTTGGCAAGATCAGTCAGGAGATCCATTACTCCGGCTTTGAGTGAAATGCGCTCAGCATAGTGCTCTGAGACCATGTCTGTCCAGATCTGCATTATCTCTTCACACGTCTCAAAAAGACCGAAACGATCCTTGAAGTATTGCGCCGTCTGAATAAAGCTGTTGCCAGCGGGCAGATGCTCAAAAAGATCCTGAGGAACAGCTATGCCGCGGGCGTTTAAGAAGTCTGAATCCACCTGACGCCAAAGAGCCATGGAATCAATGAGAGTGCCATCTAGGTCAAATATTATTGCGTTTATTTTCATAAAAAAATGGAGCGGGAAACGGGGGTCGAACCCGCGACTTCAACCTTGGCAAGGTTGCGCTCTACCACTGAGCTATTCCCGCTAATAAAAATGGTACCAGAGGCCGGACTTGAACCGGCACGGGCTCGCACCCGAGGGATTTTAAGTCCCTTGTGTCTACCTGTTCCACCACTCCGGCAGGTATATTATGTTTCTTCCCCATGCTCGAAGCGTGAGGAGGAAATGATGGAGGCGACACCCGGATTTGAACCGGGGATGGAGATTTTGCAGACCTCTGCCTTACCACTTGGCTATGTCGCCTCAAAACTCTGGAGCGGGAAACGGGGGTCGAACCCGCGACTTCAACCTTGGCAAGGTTGCGCTCTACCACTGAGCTATTCCCGCTCTTAATCATGAAGAGTCATAAACTACGCAACTGGTTTTTTGTCAACAGATATTTGTATACTAGTACCGCAATATTCATCTTATCCTCTTGTTTGTATGATGTTTAGATGGCTTGCAAAAGTGAGATCCGATAGGCTTAAGCCACCGGCAAACCGTGAGATGAAGCTTGGGATTTCGAATGAGATTCCGGATATTCTTCGCTTCGCTTCGAATTCCGGAATGACTAAATTGGGCGGGTGGTGGGGATATGCAATGACTAATGTTGGGCTGGTACTAAAGATAAGGAATGACTGGTTTTGGCTTGGTGATAAGAAGCAAAATGATCTCAGATACTCTGGATCTGTAGCCCAAAGTGACTGGTTTTCGCTTGGTTATAACAAGGCAGAAACGTGCACAGCGACACCTTAGTTGTGATCGTAAATCGTAGATTCGATATACCGCGAAGTGTCCTCCCAACTAATATTGTTTAATCCTCAATTCTCCATCCTCAATCCGATTCTCAGCGCTCAAATACTAACTAAGAACCACGAACTTCGAACTCTCTAAGTCCTTATTTTCTCACCGCTTGCACGCTCGACCGGTGAGCGACCGGTGAGAGGGGCATGAGCGCTCCATATTTTGCAAGCATTTAGCACGCTCATATTCGCTCTTTTTGATGATAAACTTGCCAGTCCGGCAAGGGCGATGCTTAGGCAGATATGGCGGATCTGTCCTTTTCACTTGACGAATAACCGACATCTTCCGATATTGGAGCGCTGTAGCTATATACACTAACTAAGATTATATCAAGGAGTTCCCATGTTACCTGGTGGAAAAAATATGAATCAGCTGATGAAGCAAGCTCAGAAGATGCAAGCCGAGATGATGAAATCTCAACAAGAATTGGAAAACAAGGTCTTTGAGGTTTCTTCCGGCGGCGGCATGGTGAAGATTGGCATGTCCGGTACGCATGAAGTGAAGAGCATCAAGATAGATCCCGAAGCCGTGGAT
Source organism: uncultured bacterium (assembly GCA_937960795.1). Lineage (GTDB taxonomy): Bacteria > Cloacimonadota > Cloacimonadia > Cloacimonadales > Cloacimonadaceae > UBA5456. The sequence goes on from CALGPA010000069.1 coordinate 58,195, forward strand.
CCTGAAGATGTGGAAATGCTTGAAGACCTTATCCTGGCGGCTTTGCAAGAAGCTCACAAACAAGTGACAGAGGCCAGCAGTGAGCTGATGGGCAAAGCGACCGGCGGGATGAAGATCCCCGGCTTGTTTTAGGAAATGTATTTTTCAGCGAGTCTGGAAAAGCTGATCGAAAATCTCTCCCGTTTCCCCGGAATCGGGCGTAAGAGTGCCCAGCGCTTGGCTTGGCATCTGCTTTCTGAGGACAAGAGTTTTGCCATCAATCTGGCTGACTGCATCAAGAGCACCGTGGAGGCGATCCAGCCATGTTCCAAGTGTCTCATGCTATCCGAGAGCGATCCCTGCCCAATCTGTTCCGCCCCGGATCGAGATGGTGATCTTTTGTGCATCGTGGAGACAAGTGCCGACATTCAGATCATTGAAAAAATGAATGAATACCGAGGACAGTATTTTGTCTTGGGTCATCTCTTATCCCCGATTGACGGCTATGGTCCTGATCAGATAAATTCTGATGCTCTCAAAAGACGGGTGGGCGAGCTTTGTCCCAATGAATTGATCTTGGCGCTCAAACCCTCCGCAGAGGGAGAAGCCACTATGCACTATCTTTGGGAATTGTTTCGTGACAAGGTGCAAAGCATCACCCGGCTCTCCACTGGTCTGCCCTTTGGAGGAGATCTGGAATACAGCAGCAGCAACACCCTCAAAAGTGCTTGGGAGAGGCGTTTTCGCCTATAAACCATGTTTACCGGAATCATCACCGCCCTCAGCCCGATTCAGAGCATCCGAGCTTTTGCCGGTGGCAAGTATCTGAGAATCCAGCGCCCTGATGGCTATGGCGATATTAAGCTTGGCTCAAGCATTGCCTGCAATGGGATTTGTCTGACCGTTTTAGAGTTTGACAATGCATCTTTTACTGTGCAATTGATGAATGAAACGCTGCAAAAGACTACAGCTGGCACTTGGAAGATGGGGGATTATCTGAATTTGGAGCAAGCCCTTAAGCTCGGTGACCGCCTGGATGGACACTGGGTAATGGGACATGTGGATAGAGCTGCCAAATTTTTGCGAAAACAGCAGCAAAGCTCCACCGCCTATTACTACTTTGAGCTTCATCACCAAGATAAGCGCCTGATGATCCCCCAAGGATCGATCGCGATCAATGGCATCAGCCTCACGGTGGCGAGCCTAGCCGCCAGAGAGTTTTCGGTTGCGCTGATCGAGCATAGCACTGAAAATAGCAATCTCCCCCGCCTCAGAACAGGTGAGAAAGTGAATCTGGAATATGACGCTTTGGGCAAATACATACTCAGGAAAGATTTATGAGATATCTCAAGATAGTCTTGGCCATAATGCTACTCGTCGGACTGATGGCTTGTGGCAGCAAACGCAACCCCACGGGAGGCGAAGAAGATACAGATAAGCCCACAGTGCTCTCATCCTCCCCAGCCATCATGGGTGATATCTCAGGCAAGGTCATCGAGATTGATTTCTCAAAGCCAATGGATAGAAGCTCAATCACAAATTCTGTATATATATATCCGCCCGTCTTCGAGAGGCGGATCTCGCTTTCACGAGCGACTTTGCGGATCGAGATCTTGGATGATCTCAAAGATGATACAAACTACTTCGTGACACTATCTACGCGGCTCAAGGATCAGCGAGGAAACAATCTGGAAAGAGCCAGTACGCTGGTCTTTCGTCATAAAGAGCCGCAGTTGGCTCAGCTTTCGGGCTTGATCGAGTATGAGGATCCGGCAGATGCTGCTTTGCCCATCACCATATCGCTGTTTAGCGCGGATTCACTATTGGTGATGATGGATCAAGCGCGCGGATCGTCATATGAAATTCTTTCGCTGAATCCGCAAGCTTACAATCTCAGAGCTTTTATAGATAAAAACAAGAATGGTCGCTATGATGAGACCCAGGAGCCTTTTTTTGAGCAGCTGGTGAATGTAGACAGCAGAGCCTCGATGGATCTGAATATGGTATATACCGATACTACTTTAGCTCAGATTCGGCAGGTCCAAGTGCGCTCACCACATGAGCTGGAGGTAAAGCTGAGTAAGCCCATTGAGAGTTTTAGCAATCTGGAAATCAGCTCCGATGCCGCTCAGCCTCCCCAGATTTTGTATCAACATCATCAGGGAGATCTTCTGCGGGTGCTCACCACGCGGCTTGATTCTCTGAGATATAATCTCCGCATTAGAAACATGGAAGATGCCAAAGGCAATCTCAGCATCGATAGTTCCATCGGTTTTGAGGTCAATTCCACAATCGACGATCAGCCGCCTCGACTGCTATCCAGCAATCCCCGCAATGGAGCTACGATCGACAATCTGAGGCCTCAGATAGTGCTGACCTTCTCAGAGATAATGATTCGTGACAACCTCAAGCTGAGCCTTGTTGCAAGTGACACAAAAGAAGCAGCTGAGATCCGCATTGTCCGCATTGACGGTCATAAGGTGATCTTGGAGCCCGTGCAGGATCTCATAAATTATCGTTCATATAGCCTCATTATCCATGGGGATAGCACAGATTTTTATGGCAATCAAATGGGGGAAGATCAACAGACGATCTTCCTGCCAATCAAGCGTTAATCAGGAGTAAGCATGAAGATTATCCAATTGGTGGGGGCGCGTCCCCAGTTTGTGAAATTGGCACCACTATCCAGAGTGATCAGAGCCGCAGGACATGAAGAGCTCATCGTGCATAGCGGTCAACACTATGACATCCAGATGAATGAAGTATTTTTTCGAGATATGGAGATCCCCGCGCCGGATTATAATCTGAGCGTAGGCAGCGGAACTCAAGCCGTGCAGACAGGAGAAATCCTGAGCCTCTTGGAGCCCATCCTGATCAAGCAAGAGCCGGATCTCCTCATCGTCTATGGTGATACAAATACCACCCTGGCAGGAGCTCTCGCAGCATCCAAACTGCAGATCAAGATCGCGCATGTGGAGGCGTGTCTGAGAAGTTTCAATCGCTCTATGCCCGAAGAGATCAATCGCATCGTCACCGATCATATCAGCGACATCCTGCTGGCACCGACTCCCATGGCTGTGGCAAATGCCAAGCGGGAAGGCCTGAGCGATAAGTGCCACTTAGTAGGGGACATCATGGTGGACTCCCTGCTATTTGGCATCCGCAAAGCCAGGGCTCAATCTCATGTTCTAAAAGAGCTTAAGATAGCTGAGGGCGAAGAGTATTTTCTTTTAACGCTACACCGTCCATATAACGTGGATAATCCCGAAAACCTGGAGCATATCCTCAGCTCACTGGATAGCCTCGGCACTCGCATAGTCTTCCCGGTGCATCCCCGCACCAGGCAGATCTTGCAGAAGATGAGCAAACGCCAATTTGCACACATAAACTTCGTTGCCCCACAGGCATATCTGGATTTTCTGATGCTGATGGACAATTGCTTGATGATGCTCTCCGATAGCGGCGGCATCCAAAAGGAAGCCTATATCCTCCGGAAACGCTGTGTTACCCTGCGTCCCGAAACTGAATGGGTGGAGACTGTGGATAGCGGCTGGAACATGCTGCTACCCACCGATGATCCCGCCTTTCCTGCTGCGATAAAGGACTTTAAGGAGCCACAGAGCCATCCGAATATCTTCGGTAAGGATGTGGCGCAGAGAATGCTAAAAGTAATTGATAATTGACAATTGAGAATTATAAAAGCGGATAGAAACTTGGCTTGACTGATCAGAATGACTGATTTGATATGGAACTCTGATCACCATGATCCCCATGATTTGCGTGATCTATGGTTGACCAATCACCTCTCTCGCACGAAGTGCCCATCTCGCAGCGAAGTCGCCTATCTCGTTGCGCAGCAACCCATCTCGCTGCGCAGCA
>CALGPA010000070.1 GCA_937960795.1 uncultured bacterium
GGCACCAGATCACTGCTTCCGGCTGCGTGAGAGGGATCAATGATGATCGGCAGTGAACTCCCTTGCCTTGGCGGCTGTGGCTGCAGGTGCAGATGGACTGATGATAGAATGCCAACCACATCCATCCGAAAGCATCTGTGATGCAAGACAGACAATTTCACCGGATACTCTCAGCCAGATTCTTGACGCTGTGCCGGAATTGAGATTGCATCTAAACAGGATGAAATTGTGAAAAAGTATTATATTGAAACCTACGGCTGCCAAATGAACGTCTCTGATAGTGAACTTGTGGCGGCCATTCTCTCAGATGCAGGATATGCCCAAGCGGATAGCATTGACGAAGCAGAGATTCTTCTTTTTAACACCTGCTCTGTGCGTGATCATGCCGAGCAGCGCGTCCTAGGAAGGATCTCCAATGAGCGATATCGCAAAGTCAATAACAAAGATTTCAAAATCGTGCTTCTGGGCTGCATGGCACAGAGAATAGGGAAGAGGCTCATAAATGAAGATCTTGGCATAGACTATGCGGTCGGAGTGGATCAGTATCGAGAACTGCCAAAGATTCTCGCAGACGATTCAGGATTCTCCCTGGACTTTGATTCTTCAGAAGTCTATGAAAACCTTATGCCACTGCATCAGGGGCAATACTGTGCCTTCATCACCATCATGCGTGGCTGTAACAACTTCTGCTCCTACTGCATCGTGCCATATGTGAGAGGCAGAGAACGAAGCCGGCCATACAATGATATAGTATCCGACATTCGTGATGCAGTTGCTAATGGCATGCTTGACATTACTTTGCTTGGACAGAATGTCAATTCTTACAGTTGGAATGGAATGGATTTCCCGTCACTTTTGCAAAACATCGAGCAAGACCTCCAGGGCATCCTTCGATTGCGCTTCGTTACATCGCATCCCAAGGATCTTTCAGATGACCTGGTCTCTACTATGGCTCAAAGCAAGATCCTCTGTGAGCACATCCATCTGCCAATGCAAAGCGGTGATAATGAAAGCCTAAAGCGTATGAATCGGTCATATAGCTATGAGCAATATCTTTCTCGCATCAAAACACTTAGAAGCGCGATGCCGAATATCGCAATTACTACGGATCTGATTGCCGGATTCCCGGGTGAAACTGAAAAGCAATTTGAGGCAACACTTTCCGCAATGTGTGAGATCGAGTTTGACTATGCTTTCTGTTTTAAGTATAGTCAGCGTGATGGTACTGAGGCTGCAGATTACGAGGATCAGATCCCGGAAGAGATTCGCTTAAGCAGGCTGCAAAAGATGATCGATCTGCAACGGGAGATTACTCTAAAGAAGTATCGTTCACAAATCGGACAAGAAGTCGAAGTCTACGTCGAAGACTTCAGCAAAAAGTCCAAGAGCAAGATCTCCGGCAAGACTCGTGACTTTAAGATCGCGGTCCTAAGCGGAACAGAATCCCAGATAGGCAGCTTGGTCAGGGCAAGAGTGGTTAATGCGACGGCCGGCACGCTAATCTGCGACTAGCCTACTGGGTTTAACTTAAGACATGTTATGTAAACCATGGGGTGAATGTTGTGGGCGTGCCCCACAATACACTGCCCCACTTGACTATAGGTATGGAGTTTAAATGAAAAGTATGACCGGCTTTGGAAAAAGCCACATTACTCGCAACAATATCGAATGTAATATAGAAATCAAAAGCGTTAATGGAAGATATCTGGATCTCAAGATCTACCTCCCACGAGAGCTTGGCTTTTTTGAATTTACCATAAGAAAACTGACGCCGAAATACATCAGCCGTGGCTCGATCGAGATCAGGGTAAACATAAATGACTACCGAGAGCCAAAACTGCGCCTAAACGTTGATAAGCTCAAGAAGTATCAAGAAATCATCTCACAGGCTCAAGCTGTGCTTGGCATAGAGACTCCCCCTACTTTAGAATACCTTCTGGATGAACCCGGCGTTGTTCAATGTGATAATCAAGTCGAAGAAGATCCCGATATGGTTCAGTTATTAGGTGATGCACTTCATGAAGCCTTAGTGGCAACTCAAGCAACGCTGATAAAGGAAGCCGAAGATATCAAAAAGGTGCTGCTTAGTGCCATGACGCCTATCAGTGAGGCCCTTGATCGAGTGGCATCACAGGTGAAGCCATATAAGGAAAACCTCTTTGCAAACATGCACAAAAGAATCTCTGAGATCGTGAGCAGTTACAAGCTGGAAAACATGGAGCAAAGAATCGTGCAAGAGCTGGCGATCTATGTAGATAAATATGATATTCAGGAAGAACTTACGCGCTTGGAATCCCATATCAAGACGTTCATCAAGACCCTTGATAAGCCAAGCGATGAGGACATCGGAAAGACCCTGAACTTTATCTTGCAAGAGATGCATAGAGAAGCAAACACGCTTGGATCCAAGTTCTCAAACAGCCAGACTTTCCATGATGTGCTTATCATTAAAGAAGAAATCGAAAAATGCAGGGAGATTGTACAGAATGTCGCCTAAACCATTGCTTAGCTGGAAATCATGGCCCTTTGCCGAACGACCCCGTGACTCAGTTCTCCTGATTCTCTTCTTGGTCCTGCTTACAGTCTTGCTTTATCGGATAACGATCCTAAGCTGGAACACTCCATTCTTCTATTTTGGGGGATTAATCTTGGTTTACGCCAACCTTCTCCCCTATTTTATCATCACTGAGTATTTCCTCTATGAAAGAGAGGTACATATTCGATATATCTTCATCAATATACGGCGACCATACAGTGACTTTGGTTGCTATTACATGGACAAACGTGGAGTAATGCTATCCACTTTTAGGATGCCCAGAAGACTGGATCCCTTCAGGGGGCAGTCCCTACGTTTTTCCAAAACCAAGGCTGAGAAAGACGAGTTACTAGCTATCCTTGACCAAAAGATCGGCCGTAAATACTGAGGATACATATGAAAGACAGTAATATAGAGAATACAATAATAAGCATACTAGAGGATGTATATCCTAAAGGATACACTTATAGTGAGATAGTGTCTCTCACAGGCTCTACTAAGAAGACTAAGTCATCTGTGAGCAAGAGCCTCGCAGCTATGCTTTTGGACGGCAAACTCGTTAAAGAACGCAAACGCTATCGACTGAGCCGTGAACCGGAGCGACAACCTGCTCGCGCATCTGTTAAGAATGCCGAACAGACACCTAAGCAAGTGAGCCCAAACATGATTGAAGGTCAGTTTGATGCCACGTCCTTAGCCCGCGATAGGTCTTTTGCCTTTGTGCGTGGAAAGGATAAGGACTACTTCGTGGATAGTGAGGATACTCTCAATGCCTATCACAATGATACTGTCTTGATCGAAACCAAGACCAGATGCGGCAACAAAGAGTATGGGATTGTAAGACGTATAGTAAAACGCGCCAATCATCTGATCCCCGGGGATGTATCTAAGCTGAAAAACAAGTGGATCTTCGTAGCTTCCAACCCCAAGATACACAACTGGTTTGAGATATCTGACCTGGGTGTTGCTAAGCCCGGCTTGAAAGTCATCCTAGAGGTGACCAACTGGGGAAATCCTCAGAGTGGGAAAATGCCGGTTGGAAAGATTACTGAAGTGCTTGGAGAGTCCGGAGATCCCCATGTGGAGCTTCTTGCTGTAATTCGTCAATATCAACTTCCGCTCGAGTTTCCAGATGATGTCACAAGTGAAGTGGCTGCACTATCCGAAGATATAGATGAGGCGGTGATCAAGAAAAGAAAGGATCTTAGGAATCTTTTCACATTCACCATCGATCCTGCGTCTGCCAAGGATTTTGACGACGCCATCTCAATCAAGAGAACTCAAAAAGGCTGGAGAATGTGGGTACACATAGCGGATGTAGCTCACTACCTGCCAATCGGTAGCGCCACTTTCGGCGAAGCAGCTAAAAGAGGGAATAGCTTCTACTTTCCCAAGAAAGTGATCCCCATGATCCCGGAACGCTTGTCAAATCTTATCTGCAGCCTTAGACCCAATGAGGACAAGCTTACCATGACGGTTGAGAGTGAGTTTGACAATAGTGGTAAAGTCATCCGGCAAAGGCTCTATGAGAGCGTCATCCGATCCGATAGCCGCTTGGCCTATGAAGAAGTGGATGAATACTTTGATGGCAAGCCTAATCAGCTCTCCCCTATTCTTACCGAAGCTCTGGATAATGCGCGGGAGCTTTCTCGCAAGCTTACCAAGATCCGTAAGGAAGCCGGCTATATCTTCTTTGATCTTCCTGAGATCGAGTATGAGTATGACTCTGATGGCTTTGTGCATCATCTGGGAGTAGCAGAAGAGACTGAAAGTCACAAGCTGATCGAGAACTGCATGCTGGTAGCCAATGAATACACAGCTTCGAGCCTTGCTCGCAAAGCCAATGCCAGTATGTATCGCATTCATGAAGATCCTGACCAAAAGAAGATCGATAAGCTCAGAGAGACTCTGGATTTCTACGGCATTGCCTACCTTGAAAAGGAGAATCTCAACAAAAGCATACAGCATCTCCTCTATAGTCTTCCCGATAAGACCTATCACAGAGTATTTGATCGCATCATCTTACGTAGTATGAAGAAAGCAAAATACTCGACTGAGCACGTTCGGCACTTTGGATTAGCTTTGGAAGACTATACCCATTTCACCAGCCCGATACGTCGTCTCTGCGATCTTGTAGTGCATCATCTCTGCAAAATCCACATATGCAAAAGCAGCGAAGAACGACTCAGCGTGCAACAGATAAAGCACTGGGCTAGTGTGGCATCCGAGCAGGAACTTCAAGCAGATTCTGCAGAGCGTGACATCGAAAGAGTATATAGCGCCACATATATGAAGGATCATGTCGGAGAGGAATTTACAGGACTCTTGGTATCCACAAATAGCTCTTCAGCTATAGTCAGGCTAAATGAGATGCCGGTTACGGCTGTGCTGAAGAAAGACCAATTTGGCAAAGGCAAGTGGGAATACAATGATCGTCAGATGCGCTTTGTAAACATGCGCAATTCGGACTCGTTTGAGCTCCTTGATAGCCTCAAGGTTCGCATCATGGAAGTCAGTGATGACGTCTATCTTGAGCTGATGGATGGAGCTGATGCCCATACTCATTATCACAACGTGCAAAGACCCATCACTCCCAAAAGAGGAAGATCCCAAAGAATTAGGGTTGACGCCAGACCCGCTCGTAAAAAAGCTGGTAATAGAAGAAAGAGTAATGTTAGGAAAACCAGATGAAAAAACCTATCGGAATTTTTGATTCCGGAGTCGGCGGATTGACTGTCTACAAAGCGATTCGCGACACTTTCCCGGAGGAAGACCTGATCTATTTTGGCGATACAGCCAGAGTCCCTTATGGACCTAAGTCTCCAAATACGATCATTCAATATTCTGTGCAAAATGCCAGGTTCTTGTTGCAGCAGGGGATCAAAAGCCTGATCGTCGCTTGCAACACATCATCCTCCGTGGCTATTCCTCAGCTTAAGGATCTGACCAATATCCCGATTCTCGGCGTGATAGATCCTGGCAGCGAGATTGCCATACGCTATTCAAAAAGCAAAAGAATAGGCGTGATCGGCACAGAAGGCACGATCCGCAGCGAAGCATACAGCAAGGCCATCAAGCTTAGGGAGCCTCAAGCCGAGGTCTTCTCGCAAGCTTGCCCTCTTTTTGTGCCACTGGCGGAAGAAGGATGGCAAGATCATCACGTGGCTCATAGCATTGTTAGGGAATATCTTAGCCCACTTCTTGATAAGGATATCGACACCCTTGTCTTGGGATGCACCCACTATCCGCTGCTCGCAAATGCGATTCAGGATTTTCTGGGTGACGAAGTGATATTGGTAGATAGCGCAAACGCCATCGCCGAATATCTGCAAAGCCTGTTGGCTGAAGAACACGATGGTGTATTGGGCAAAGACAACTTTTATGTGAGTGACAATGAAGACAAGTTTGCCCGGATAGCCGAAAGGATTCTTGGCCATCGGCTCAACTCTCTGAAGCGTGTGCGTTTGTATGAGAGCTGGTTTATAGACTAAAATTAAATATAATAATAGAGGTAAAGACATGGAACCCATCATTTTGACTGCCGCCATTACCGGCGCTGAAACTACTCGTGAAGACCAACCCAATCTTCCCATTACTCCACAGGAGCAGGCCAAAGAAGCCAAAGCTTGTTTTGAAGCCGGAGCTCGCGTAATCCATCTTCATGTCCGCGAAGACGACGGTTCTCCCACCCAAAGATTACAACGCTTTGAAGATTCCATCACTGCTATCCGTCAGGCTGTGCCCGAAGTAATCATCCAGATTAGCACAGGTGGGGCTGTCGGAGAAGCTTTCGAAAAGCGCCTTGCCCCTCTCGCCCTAAAGCCGGACATGGGAACCCTCAATGCCGGAACTCTGAATTTTGGCAACGAGATCTTCATAAACCACCCTAATGATATCGTCCGCTTGGCCGAATCATTCAAAGAATATGGCGTGGTTCCGGAAGTAGAAGTCTATGAATCCGGAATGATCGACGTAGTAAGCCGTCTCGTCAAGAAGGGAATAATCACACACACCCCCCTTCACATCCAGTTTGTCCTAGGCGTGCCCGGCGGAATGAGCGGAAAACCCAAAAACCTTATGTACATGATCGAGCATCTTGCATCCGAGATCCCCACAGCTACTTGGGCTGTTGCCGGAATCGGCAGATGGCACATCCCAACGTCGATGGTCGCCATGGTCACAGGTGGACATATCCGTGCCGGCTTTGAAGACAATATCTTCTACCACAAAGGCGTAGTAGCAGATTCCAATGCGCAGCTAATTGCCAGACTTGCGCGCATTGCCAAAGAAATCGGACGCCCGATTGCTACTCCTGAACAGGCCCGTGAGATCCTGGCTCTCCCGGCCAAGTGAGGAAGATTGGATGCATCTAAGCGAAAATGCACTGGTTGTTCTAAAAAGACGCTACTTTCAGAAAAACGATCAAGGCGATTGCATAGAAGATTGGGATAATCTGATTAAGCGTGTCGCCGGCAATGTCTCAGCTAGCGATAGTGAGTTGTATGAGCGTTATCATGCACTATTGGATAGTGGGGATTTTCTGCCCAATTCCCCCACTTTGATGAACGCCGGCGGGGATCTTCAACAGCTTTCAGCCTGTTTTGTTTTGCCCATCGAAGACAGCATGGACAGCATCTTTGAGACCGTCAAAAACGCCGCTCTCATCCACAAGAGCGGTGGCGGGACCGGATTCTCTTTTAGCAGACTTCGTGAAGCAAACGCGAGAGTGCGCTCCACAAACGGTGTTTCCAGCGGACCGATATCGTTCATGAAGGTCTTCAACGCTGCCACCGACGCAGTTAAGCAAGGCGGCACCCGCAGAGGCGCCAATATGGCGATTCTAAATGTTGATCATCCCCAGATCATGGACTTCATCACATGCAAAAAGGATCCCAACGATCTGACTAATTTCAACATCAGTGTAGCTCTCACTGAGCCTTTCATGAAAGCGGTCTCAGATGGCGAAAGCTATGACCTGATTTCCCCGCACACCGGCAAGATTGCGGGGCAGCTCAATGCTCCCGAAGTCTTTGACTTGATCGTGGAAATGGCTCACAAAAATGGAGAACCCGGCATTGTGTTTCTTGATCGCATCAATGAGTTCAATCCCACACCCGATGTAGGAGAGATAGAGTCCACAAACCCTTGCGGAGAGCAGCCCCTGCTGCCCAATGAAGCCTGCAATCTGGGCTCGATTAATCTCTCCACCATGGTCTTGGAAGACGACTTGGACTGGCAGCGTTTAAGAAATGTGGTTCGTGATAGTGTTGATTTCTTGGATTCCGTCATAGATCAATCCAGATTCCCCTTGGAACAGATTGCTGATATGGTAAGTGCAAATCGCAAGATTGGCCTGGGAATTATGGGCTGGGCTGATGCCCTCTACCAGCTCAAGATACCATACATGAGTCAAGAAGCCATAGATCTTGCAGCAAAGGTGATGGAGATAGTAGATTTTGAGGCCAAGACCAGGAGCATGGAGCTTGCCATCCAAAAAGGCAGCTTTCCAAACTTCGATAAAAGCATCTATGCGACAGGCGATCTCAAGCGTGAAGCGAAGCACTGCGATTGGGATTCGCTGATCGAAGCCATCAAGACAAATGGTATTCGAAACGCTACCCACACCACCATCGCTCCGACAGGAACGATTAGCATGATTGCAGATACTTCCAGCGGTGTGGAGCCTCAATTCTCATTGGTCTATGTCAAAAGCGTCATGGATACAGAGAAGCTCCTCTATGTAAATAAATGGTTTGAAGCAAGCTTGGAAGAGTGGAATCTCTTGACTCAAGAGCTCCTGGAAGAAGTCAGTCAGACTGGATCTTTGGCTCACATTGCTGATATCCCCAATGAACTTGTGGAGATCTTTCAGACAGCCCATGATATCAATCCCCTGTGGCATATCCGCATGCAAGCTGCTTTTCAGCGCTATACAGACAACGCTGTCAGCAAGACAATAAACTTCCCAAATCATGCTCAAATAGAAGACATCAAGGAAGCATATCTGCTTGCTTATCAGCTTGGCTGCAAAGGTGTAACCGTATACCGAGATGGCAGCAGGGACAATCAGGTCCTATCGGTCGGATCATCCCGATCAGAAAAAAGCAGTCCCGAGCACAAAGTAGCCCCCAGGCAGCGTCCTGAGATCACGAATGGCATCACTCAACGTCTGGAAACCGGTTGCGGACACATGTATGTGACCATCAATACCGATTCCCAAGGTGCTTGTGAGGTTTTCATTCAAATGGGCAAAGTGGGTGGATGCGCTTCAGCCCAATTGGAAGCAATCGCAAGACTTTCGTCATTGGCTCTCAGATCAAGCATTCGCATGGAAGCCATCATTCGCCAGCTCAAAGGCATCCGCTGCCAATCTCCAATGTGGCACAAAGGCAAGATGATCACTTCCTGCGGAGATGCCGTAGGCCAAGCCCTTGAGAGATTTCTGAGCTTACAAGTCAATAGCGAAGTCAAGTCAATCAAGATCCAGGCAAGTGAAGATCCCATCATCGCCCAGGAGCCCACTTCGCGATCTTCCTCAGCGATGTGTCCTGATTGTGGTTCATCGATCGAGCATCTGGAAGGATGTCTCAAATGTCCATCATGCGGATGGTCAAAATGCTAAAGGAGTAGCAATGCGTTGTAAAAAATGCAATGCCAAATTGGCAGCTCACGATATATGGTGCGCAAAATGCGGATTTCAAAGTCCGGTAGTAAAGACAGAGCTGGCATCCATGAAGAGCCTCAAGGAGACCCGTGAGAAGCTCGTTGGCAAGATATCAAGCCTTGTTCCCGCCATGGGCTTCAGCATCCTCTTAGGCGTGATTCCCATAGCCGTGCTCATCTTCATCACTACACAATACATCGATAATGAGGTCTCCAGATCACTGATATTGATCCAGAACCTTATGACCAAATCCGTCATTATATCTCTGTTCTTGCCCTTCATATTCATCCCATTTGCCTGCATCAGCCACAAGCAAGACTATCAACTGAGTATAGCAGAGGTGATCAAAGGGCTAAAGCTCTATCCCAGATACTATCAATTCAGCATAATAAATGCTGTCATCATCTCAATCCTCTATCTGATATGTTTTGGCTTCCCCGGCTTTGCCAGTGATCCCATTTTAAGATTGGTCTACATAGTCCTTATAAACTACTGGATTGCTATTGCCCTACCCGCTCCGGTCTTGATGGAGCGGCACCAACTTAGCCCTCTTAAGGCACTGCAAAAGTCATATCGTCATTTTGGAGATCTGCGCTGGAACATATACCTGCTGGCTTTGGTGTTGGGAATGCTCAATCTCCTAGCCTTCACCTTGATTATCTTCCCCATGCTTTTCACTCTCCCACTCGCGTTTTACGCCATCCGGGATTATGTGATAAAGCTGGAAGAATATGAACTCCTTGACTACAGGATCTGACTATGACTCGAAATGAAATAATCTCAATGATCATCCTCCTCGGCGTCATCACCTTTGGTGCCTACAACTTTATCACTAGGGAATACTCCGATATCCGCAGCAAATACATCTTGGACACCATTGTAGAGATCTCTGCCAGCTCAAAGTCAAAAACGATCAGCTCTGATATTGAGAGTGTTTTTGCCTACATTGCAAGTCTGCAGAAGAAGCTGGATGAATACGATCCCCAGAGCCTTATCAGTCAGATCAATTCCTCAGAAGAAGAACATTTTGAGATGGATCCCGATATCTATGAGTTGCTCAAGATCTCGGAAGAGCTCTATGATCTGTCCGAAGGCTCCTTTGATCCTACGATCAAGCCGGTCTGGGATCTCTGGGATTTTGCCGCGGAAGAGCCGAGCCCGCCCGATAGTATCCAGATCTCCCAATCACTTCAAAAGGTCGGGTTTTCCCGCCTTAGCTACGACCACGATACACTGTATAAACCTTCTGACATGCAGATTACCTTTGGAGCCATCAGCAAAGGCTATATCTTGGACAAAGCCAAGGCTTTCATGCAAGAAAAAGGGCTTAGCAAAGGCTTCATCAATAGCCGCAGTTCTATGTGCTTCTTTGGCTATAAGATCTCTCCTTTGATCTATATCCAGCATCCCAGAAGCTCAGATGAATCCATTGCCAGCCTCAAGATCCCAAATCAAAGCGTCGGAACCAGCGGTGACTATCAGCAATACTTTGAGCATGACGGAGATCGCTATCATCACATCCTCGACGCCCACACCGGCTACCCCGTCCGGAATGTATTTTCAGTCACCGTCATCAGTGATACCGCTGCTATGGCTGATGGATTGTCCACCGCTCTCTTCACGATCGATCCTGATATTGCCATGCAGATCATCGGCTTGCGGGAAGACACAAATGCCATAATCTACTATTTGCAGGGGGATTCCATCGTATCTCTTAAGAGCGAAGGAATCAAGAACTTGCACTTCAAAGAAAAATTATGAAGATCCCGGATATTCAAAGCCAAAGTGATTCACGCAAGATCGTGATAGACAAGGTCGGCGTAAAGGGCTTGCGTTACCCCATAGTCGTAGAAGATAGAACTCACAAGACCCAACACACCGTTGCCGATCTGGACATCTATGTGGAGCTGCCACATCATCTGCGCGGCACTCATATGAGCAGATTCATTGAGATCTTGCACCACTATCACCAAGAAGCCCTAATCGGTAATTTGGAGAGCTTTCTGAGCGAACTCAAAGAGTCTCTGCAAGCCGAAGCGGCATACATTGACATAAAATTTCCCTATTTCATCTCCAAAGTAGCACCGGTCTCCAAGATCTCATCAATACTCAGCTATGAGTGTGAATTTAGCGCTTCTCTTAAAGAAGACTATGATCTTTTGATCGGTGTGCGCGTCCCGGTGACTTCCCTATGCCCCTGCTCAAAGGAGATTTCAAATGCCGGAGCGCACAATCAGCGTAGCACTATCTCCATCAAGGCGTGCTATCAAGATTTTGTATGGCTCGAAGAATTCATTGAGCTGGCAGAAGAATCCGCTTCTTGCGAGATCTGGTCTCTGCTTAAAAGACCTGATGAAAAGTATGTCACCGAAAAAGCATACAACAATCCCAAGTTTGTCGAAGACATAGTTCGCGAGATAACTCTCAAACTCGAGCAAGATGAGCGCATCACGGGATTCTTGGTAGAGTCTGAAAACGCTGAGTCCATCCATCTGCACAATGCCTATGCGCTGATTTCTCGCCTTCACAAATGAAGATCTGCGCAAAATCTACACTTAGACTCAGCGAGTTTCGTGCTGAGAATGGGTTGAGGCTGCTCTATGCGCAAGACAGCTCAAATCCCATCATCTGTCTTCAGCTATACATCCGCGTAGGCTCCCTCAAAGAAAGCTCCCAGGAACATGGCTATGCCCATTTTCTGGAACACCTGCTTTTTAAATCCACAAGAAACTTTCCAGACAATGAACTCAGCCGCAAAGCTACAGAGATGGGTGCGATTCTCAATGCCTACACAGATTTTGATGCCACTTGCTTCTATCTGATACTTCCTGCCGAAGAGCTTGATATGGGTATGCAGCTACTCAGTGAGATGGCTTTCCGAGCCTGTTTTAGCCCGGAAGACGTAGAGATCGAAAAGAGCATTATCCTCGAAGAAATCCATCAATATGAAGCTGAGCCGGAAATGAACTTTCTGGAATATGCCCAAAACATGTATTTTGAGGACAACCCCCTGTCGCGCCCTGTCTTGGGAGATTATGCTTCGATTACTCACGCCACGCATGCGAGCCTAAATGCTTTCTATAGAACTCACTACGTTCCCCAAAACGCATTTGTGGTCGCTGTGGGAGATTTTGATCCAGCCAAACTGCAGCTCTCTCTCTTGGGAAATTTCGGTTCCTGGCAAGAGGCAAAAATGCCTCAGAACATTCCCCAACCCTATAGCAGTTCTTCTTTTAGGAGCTTTGTGCGCTCAAAAAAGGGTCGAGATTATCTTGCTATTGCTCTTCCTGAACTTCCTGAGAGTCATCCAGATAGTGAAGCTTTGCATATCGCGATCCGATATCTTGCCATCGGCAAATCGAGCATCCTACACAAAAGACTGGTTGAGAAAGAAAAGATCTGCTCATCCGTCAAGGTAAGCTCCTTGTGCGGCACATTGCCGGGAGTCAGCGCAGTGCTCTTTTCAATCTCAAAATTAGACACAGAAGCCAAGATCATCAGCACTTTCCATGATGCCTGGCACGATATTTGCCACAGCCTTATTCCCGATAATGATATCGAACTCGTGAAGAAAGACATTGTCCACAATTGGCTCTATAGCTTCGATAGCGTAGAGCAGATGGCAAATCTCATCGCTGCCGAAGAGTTTAACAATGATCTTTCACGCATTCAAAACTATGGGCTCTATATAGACTCCATTAAGGCATCTGATGTGCGCGACGCCATCCGAAGATATTGGCTGCCAAAAAACATGGCAGTTTTCATTCAATCGTCAAAAAAAACCTCTTCCAAAGCGCAGCAAGCAATGGATGCTCTTCAGGATGCTGAAGTGCCAACTCCAGAAAACAACGTTTTGCCGAAAACAGCCTTTGATATGGCTCAGTATCAAATAGAGAGGGGTTTTGCCACCAGAGCTTATCCCAGCTATCATAGTTTCACTCTTGCAAATGGCGTCAAGCTGATCTACAATTATCTTCCGGGCAGAAGCACCTGCGGTTTTGCCCTCTCTGCCCCTTTGTCGCAACTGAATGAGCATAAACCCGGTTTAAACTACTTTGGCACAGCCTTGATGCTCTATGGCACGCGCAAGCGGGATCATGAGGAGATCATGAAGCTTTGCAGGATCCACGGGTTCAACATCCGAGCCCTGCATCATCTTGATAGCAGCATCTTCAGAGGAAAATGTGATATCACCGATCTACCAATCCTGCTGGAGATCCTCAGCGATATTATCCTTGAGCCTGTCTTTGATAAGAACTATCTGAATATGCTCAAAAATGCCGCCTCAGACAATATCCGTCGTGAGCGCGATTACCCCATCAGCGTAGCTTACAAAAGCTGGTTCTACCAAGTCTTTGGCAAAGAAAACAATCTCTATAGTGCCACCGGAAACTTGGGTGACATTGCCGCCATCAAGATTGCAGATTGCGAAAAGTGGTATGAAGACTGGTCTTTGGGAAGAGATTTTGCGCTATCCATAGTTGGCTCAATGAATCCCACAGAAGTCTATGAACTCTGCGAAAAGCATCTGGGTAATTCTGCCGGCTACCTGCCTCTTGCCCCAGCTAAAGCTCGCTATGAGCTGGGCTCTCCTCGCCTCAGAAGAGTAAATCGCGGACTCGATCAAGCCATCATCCACATCGGAGCGCCCGCGTGTCCTGCCGAGAACTTCAAAGAAAACTCAGCTTTCCACGTGCTCTCTCACATCCTTGGTGGAGATCTCAGCTCCAGATTCTACAGCATTCTCCGCGAAAAACATGGCTATGCATATCAGACAGGTTTTGATTTCTCTTCCATTAGTGAGCTGGGATTTTGGTATGCCTATGCCTTCTGTGATCGCAAGCACCAGTCCGCATGCCTGAAGACAATGCAAAAGATCTTGGCGGATCTTCTCAGGGATGGAGTTCACGAAGAAGAGCTCAGGCTTGCAAAACGCTATCTGATCTCGATGTCACGCTTTGACAATGAGAGCGCTTCCTTCAAAGCAGCCAGCATTGCAAACCTAATCTCTTTGGGCTATGAGCTGGATTTCTTCCTCTCGAGGGAAGAGCGCATTAATTCTACAGACATAGATCTGATCAATCGGCTCATCAAAGAATATCTGGCTTTAGAGCTACACAATACATTCGTAATGGTATAAATATGAAGACTCTTGGCATCGACATCGGCTCTCGAAACACAAAGATTGTGATCTTTGACCACAGCTCAAATCAGATTGCCTTCAGCGCTTGGCAATCCACGGAAGTATCAGCCCATGACAGCGTCGACAAGCTCCTTTCCATAGCCGCTAAACATCTGTCTCTGGACGAGATCTCATCCTCATGTGTGACAGGCTATGGGCGCAAGATCTATAAAAAAGCCGACAAGGTCATGAGCGAGATAAGTTGCCACGCCAAAGGCTGCTTCTTCCTTTTCCACCATGCTCGCACGATCATCGATATCGGCGGACAGGACTCCAAGATTATCTCCCTAAATGATGATGGCTCAGTTTCTGATTTTGTGATGAATGACAAATGCGCTGCCGGAACCGGGAGGTTTTTGGAAATGACGGCAATCAAGCTGGAATCTGATCTATCGGAATTGTCCCGCCTGGCTGCTTTGGCAGAAAAGCGAATCCCGCTCAGCTCCACCTGCGTCGTCTTTGCCGAATCCGAGATCATCGGGCTCTTGGCAAGTGGCAACAAGGTCGCAGATATCGCTCGTGCTGTCAATATGAGTATCGCTCGCAGAATTTACACCCAAATGTCCTCACTGCCGCTCAAGGAGGATGTGATCTTTACCGGCGGTGTAGCACAAGGAGCAGACCTGGCAAATTGCATCGCCGAGCTGCTCGCGACCAAGATAATCGTTCCCCCGGATCCCGAAATCACCGGCGCACTTGGTGCCGCTCTTTTTGCAACATGATATACGACTATCATATTCATACAGAATATAGTTACGATAGCTTTATTAAAGCTGATGATCTCATCAAAAAAGCTATTCAGCAGGGATATGATGATATAGCCATCACAGAGCACCTTGATCTACTCCCCCAGGAAATCAGCCTCTATGGCCTCATATCACTAAGAGACTACGTAAATTTCTGCCAACGTCTCAGGGATAAGTATTCTCAGATTACGCTCAGGACAGGCATCGAGATCGGAGATTATCATCTCCTACGAGACTATGCCAAAACCATCATCAATGGATATGATCTCTTCCCCATTCTCGGCTCAGTTCATTTTCTTTCGGATCATACAAACATAGCAATCCGTATGTCTAAAGCTCTAAGCAGGGATCAGATTTCGGACTATTATCGGGCAAATCTCCAGCTAGTTCAAGATTGCGATATTGATGTGCTAGCCCACCTTGGAGTATACAAGCGCTATTATGGCGCTCCCCCGAATGAAGATCATGTTCAAGAGCTCATCAAAGAGATTTTTAAAGTGATTATAGAGCGCGAGATTGCCCTAGAGATAAATCTGAGTGGACTAAAGAAGCCATTTGCTGAGATCATTCCGGAACCAAGATACATTGAGATCTATCGCTCACTTGGAGGCAATCTCTTTTCAATCGGCTCGGATTCTCACAAGCTTGAAAACTTCGGTGATGCCCATCTCGTTGCCGCGCAATATGGACTCCCGCTTGATCCCCCCAAACGCAGAAAGAAGCTTGAAATATTGAGATAGTTTCCGGGTCAAACCCGGAATGACTAAAGTCGGGGCGGTCGCCGTATAGCCCATTATGGCAGATGGACAAGATCTTGATGGCTAGTTATGGGTTGGAGATACCAAGGCATAAACGTGCATAACGACACCCTAATCATACATCGTACATTGTATAGTGTACATTCGATTTGCCGCAAAGTGGCTACCCAACTACGACCCCATAATTCTCAATCCTCAATCTTCAACTCTCAATTCGATTTTCAGCGCAGCCGCAAATCGTGTAAGTCCTTATCTTCTCACCGCTTGCTGTCCCGACCGGTGAGCGAGCGGTGAGCAAGGGTTGAGGAACCCATATTTTGCAAGCATTTAGCTCAATATATCCTTGCGAAAATCCGCATTGCCTTATACATGCCAAAAAAAGCGGGAGCATTTGCCCCCGCTTGAATCATAATGGAAGTGTTTAGTTTACCTTGAAGCTAGTGTCGCCATTATCCAAGAAGCCAATGATCTGCTTTGCAGCAGCGATGCCGGCATTGATGTTTGCTTCGGCGGTCTGCGCACCCATCTTTTTGGGAGTTGCGTAGATGCGATCAGCATGCTTTTCATTGATAGCGGCAAGGTTATCCGGAGCAACGTCAGTCACATAGCGGAAGCCTTTTTTCTCCTGAAAAGCTTTGAGTAGAGCATCTTCATCGACCACTTCTTTACGCGCAGTATTCACCAAAGTAGCATTATCCGGCAGAAGTGACAGGAGATCCCAATTGATGGATTTCTTGGTCTCAGCAGTAGCCGGGATATGCAAGGATACGTAGTCACCATTCTTGAAGATATCTGCTACTTTAGCTAGTGGTTTGACGCCGTCGTTTTTCATAACTTCGCTGGCGATGTAGGGATCATAGGCAGCTACTTCCATACCTATGCCTTGAGCCATGCGAGCGGTCAAGCGGGCGATGTGGCCATATCCATAGAGCACCAGTTTTTTACCGGCGATCTCAGATCCACTTTTACCATTGAATTTTCCTCTGGCCATATAGATCATCATTCCGATGGCAAGTTCTGCCACAGCATTGGAATTTTGACCCGGTGTGTTCATGACCACTACGTTGCAAGCCGATGCTGCTTTGAGATCCACGTTGTCATAACCGGCTCCGGCGCGAACAACTATTTTGAGTTTTTTGGCACGATCCAAAACGGCTTCCGTGACCTTGTCACTGCGGATGATGAGGGCATCCACATCTTCGACTGCTTTGTAGAAATCCTCAAGCTCTGTGTAGGACTCCAAGAATTCATAGTCATACTTAGCGCTTTCCAATTCTGCCTTGATCTTTGCAGCTGCTTCAGCGGCAAAGGGTTTTTCTGTTGCGATCAGGACTTTTGGCATTTTAGCCTCCATGTTTTATTTTTGTTCTAAAATTATCATATCATTTGTAGCAGATTGGTCTAGTCACCCATAGAGATGCCTAAGCCACGAGCGGTCTTGACCAGATTGCCTTTGGGATCCACCAAGTTGTAGTCCTTAATGGCATCGGCGATAGGTACCGCTTTTATGTCCGGATGTCTGTAGGAAACCATGTGTCCCCATTTTTTCTGCAGGACCATCTCAAAAGCTTCGACTCCAAAGCGGGATGCCAGGATTCGGTCAAAAGCATTGGGCGTTCCTCCGCGCTGTAGGTGTCCCAGAATGCTCTCTCTGATCTCGATCGGACAGCCTGCATCTTGCAGCTCTTGGGAAAGTCTCAATCCGGCTCCCCCCAATCGTTGCTTCATGGCTCCCGGACGATCGTTTTGACTGTAAGTCATTTCTCCATCGATGGGCATTGCGCCTTCAGCGATGACTATGTTAGCAAATCCTCTGCCTTTGTCTACCCGCTGATTGATGGCATCCAATACTTTTTTGATATCATATGGAATCTCCGGGATCAGGCAGACCTCTGCCCCACCGGCGATAGCGGCATGCAAGGCTATCCAGCCCGCATAACGTCCCATTACTTCCAGGATCAAGACCCTGTGATGGCTTGCCGCGGTAGTCACAAGCTTGTCCACCGCATCTGTGGCAATCTCCACAGCAGTCTGAAAACCAAAGGTAAAATCCGTGTCCGAAAGATCATTGTCGATGGTTTTGGGAACTCCTATGATTGGACAGCCCATTTCAAAAAGCTTTTGGGATATCCTTTGAGAGCCATCTCCGCCGATATTGATCACAGCATCGATGTTTTGATAGCGCAAGCGATCCATAAAATCTTGGGATCTATCCACGGTGCCCCAGCTGCCATCAGAATTTTTGACAGGCCAAGCAAAGGGTCCCCCTTGGTTTGTTGTTCCGATGATTGTGCCGCCTTTGACATGTATGCCGGCAACAAGATCGGGTGTGAGATCTACCAGATGGATGGGGTCTCTGAGCAGTCCATCAAAGGCATCTATCGAGCCCAATACCTCCCAATTGCTCTCAAGAGAGGCGCGCTTTACTATCGCGCGAATGACGGCATTGAGCCCAGGGCAATCTCCACCACCTGTGGAAACTAAAAGTCTTTTTCTCATGTGAAATCCCTATTTAAAGTAGTGTAGATATAGTTTATCCTCTCAGTTTTCTGTCAAGCAAATCCCACAAAAAGGGGAAGATTGGGATCATGTATGGGGAATGATCTCTGCAAGCTTGTCTTTAAGGCGTCGATAATCCCGAAAACTCATCAGGGAAGCCATAGCAAGAAATCCTGATGCGACCCAGAAGACGGATTCGATTCCAAAAACCCTAAGCAGGACAAAACCCAAGACCGGGGCAATCATGCCGCGGACACCTGTCAGGGTCACATGCACACTTTGATACATGGCAGCATCTTCATTCCCGGCGAAGAATATCGAAGACATGTTCCAAGCCATGTTTATCCCTGTCATTGCCAAACCAAATATAGTGTATGCGATAAACACGATGATCACAGCTGTGACGGATTCTCCTGCCCAGATGGAAGATAGCACCATCAGAAGTGGGAATATCATCAGGATCGCAAAGCTGATACCAATGAATTTGAAAGGGTGCATACGATCGTGAAGCCTCCCAAAAAGAGGTGCCAAAAAGAGCATCCCTACCTGAGACAGGATGCCCTTTGCCAAAAAGTTGTTTGTATAACTCATCTGAAGACGATCTACCATATAGATGGGGATGATCGGCATCATCATGATAAAACCCATGCCATAGATGGAAAAGCTACGCTCAAACGCAGCAAACGGTTTGTTTGACTTCATCAGTGAGAGACTGCGCCTGATGGGCTCCATGAGAGTATCCTTGATGCTAAGGGCTTCCTTCATCTTGGGAGTATCAACAAGGGGCTCTTGAATCTTGATGCGCGAGAGCAGAAAACTGCTGATGAAGCCTGCTATGCCGGTGATAACCAAGATCCAGCGGAAACTGGCCTCATGGATGTCCAATACTCTGCCGGCTACAAAGGTCAGAGAGACGGAGACAATCATGCTGAGGCTCATGGTATAGCCGTAGATTGAAGATCTCCTTTTGGGGCGAATATTGTGCTGATAGATGCTATTCTGAGCCGGTATAAGAAGCGAATTGGCAGAGTAAAGCAATGCCATGAGTAGAAGATATTCATTCATCGTAGTCAGCCAAATGGCATAGAGCAAAGTCAGGCGTCCGACCACCCCGCCCGCCAAGAAATAGCGAGATTTGTGGCGTGACTTTTCAAAGAGCCTGCCCCACCATATGGACAAGAAATTTGATATCGGCCAAATCATGGTCATGAGCATCAATTGCCAGTCTTTAGCATTAAGTGCCTTGCGGGCAATGATATCCTGGGTCTGACCAAGTGATAGGACTGCTCCATTGAAGATCGCAGCTACCATCAGCAGCAAGACTGTCTGTCTGACAAAGGGGTTCAAGTCACGAAGTTTCATGAGCTGTGCATACAATATTTTAGTAAAAAAGCCTCCCCAGAAAAGGGAGGCTTTTTATCTTTCATTGATGTTATTAGTACATTCCGCCCATGCCACCCATGCCGGGATTTGGCATCGGAGCAGGAGCTTCGGGTTCCGGGATATCGGTGATAATGCACTCTGTAGTAAGGAAAAGTGCAGCGATGGAAGCGGCGTTTTGAACAGCGCTGCGCACTACTTTGGCAGGGTCAATGATGCCGGCTGCAAAGAGATCTTCATACTTACCGGTGGCTGCATTGAATCCCATATGGATATCTTTGTATCCTTTTACCTTTTCTACTACCACGGCTCCTTCTTCACCTGCATTTTTGGCGATTTGGTAGACGGGTTTCTCAAGTGCTTTAGCCATGATTTCCACAGCCATTTTTTCTTCATGGGATAGTCCTTTCATTGCTTTGAGGGCTTTGGCAGCTTGAATCAAAGTGACTCCACCGCCGGGTACGATTCCCTCTTCAACAGCAGCGCGAGTGGCATGCAGTGCATCGTCCACACGAGCTTTCTTTTCTTTCATCTCAGTCTCAGTGGCGGCACCAATGCGAAGCACTGCTACGCCGCTGGAAAGCTTGGCAAGGCGTTCTTGAAGCTTTTCTTTGTCATAATCTGATGTGGTTTCTTCGATTTGAGCCTTGATCTGTTTCACTCTGCCATCGATGGCTTCTTGCTGGCCGGCACCTTCACGGATTGTGGTGTTCTCTTTCTCGACCAAAACTTTCTTGGCACGACCGAGATCAGCCATTGTGCAGCTATCCAACTTGCGACCCATGTCTTCAGAGATCAGGGTAGCACCGGTTAGAATAGCGATGTCTTCCATCATGGCTTTTCTGCGATCACCAAATCCGGGTGCTTTGACAGCTACGATGTTGAGAATGCCACGAAGTTTGTTGACCACAAGAGTGGCCAAAGCTTCGCCTTCGACATCTTCGGAGATAATGAGCATTGGTTTACCGGTCTGTGAAACTTCCTGAAGAATCGGTAGCAGGTCTTTCATGACGCTGATCTTCTTGTCAAAAAGCAGGATAAAGGGATCTTCAAGCTCGGCGATCATCTTGTCGGGATTGCTCACAAAATAAGGTGAGATGTATCCACGGTCAAATTGCATGCCTTCCACTTTTTCAAGACCTGTGTCTATGGACTTGGCTTCTTCGATATTGATGATGCCTTCATTGCCCACGCTTTCCATGGCTTCAGCGATCAAAGCTCCAATCTCAGGATCGTTGTTTGCACTGATGGCCGCGATCTGAGCTACTTCTGAATTGCTCTTGATGGCTTTGGAGTATTCGT
Source organism: uncultured bacterium (assembly GCA_937960795.1). Classification (GTDB taxonomy): domain Bacteria; phylum Cloacimonadota; class Cloacimonadia; order Cloacimonadales; family Cloacimonadaceae; genus UBA5456. Next base: position 21,068 of record CALGPA010000070.1, read on the forward strand.
GGATCTGCTCGACGATAACCTTGCTTGCTTTTTCAAGGCCGCGTTTGAGATACATCGGGTTGACACCTGCGGTCACATGCTTGAGGCCTTCTTCGATGATTGCTTGTGCCAAGAGTGTGGCGGTGGTGGTGCCATCTCCGGCATTATCATGGGTCTTTTCAGCCACTTCTTTGCAAAGCTGGGCACCCATGTTTTCATAGGGTTCTTCCAGTTCGATCTCTTTGGCGATGGTCACACCATCATTGGTGATCGTGGGAGAGCCAAATTTTTTGTCCAATACTACGTTTCTACCCCGGGGTCCAAGGGTTACCTTAACGGCATCAGCGAGTTTGTCCACTCCGATCTTCAGAGAAGTGCGGGCCTCGTGTGCATACTGCATTTGTTTTGCCATTTTGTTTTCCTCCATATTTCTAAATTTTGAGAAATCATATTTTAGCAGTCTGTTCTTATGAGTGCTAATCTTATGATAGCGCATTTCCTGTCAAGAGCAAATTAAATTTTGGGTTTTTTGTATGTTTAAACTTTAAAAAGCGTGGATTGGGGATCGGCTGACCATCTGAAGGTGTAGTCATAGTCCGGACCATGATCTGGGAGGTTCATGATGGGAACTCCCCGACGGATGATTCACCGAGGATAAGTCCTGTCATCCTTTGTCAGCACATAGTCTGAGGTATCTATGAAGGTATGTGGAGCATCTTAGATATTGGGGTAATCATAACAAGGTGACGCCGCGTCTTCTCAGATATCAAGGAACCGTTTTAAGACGGTTTCCAGCATCTCTTTGTCTATGGGTTTGCTGAGATAATCATCCATCCCTACTTCAATGCAGCGATCTCTTTCGTCTGCTGTTACTCCCGCTGTCAGCGCAATGATGGGAGTTCGGTGATCTTGCTCAAGGCTGCGAATCTCTCTGGTGGCGCCTAGGCCATCGAGCTCCGGCATTTGGATGTCCATCAGGATGATATCCGGGTGATGCTCGCTGAAGGCATCAATGGCCTTAAGGCCATTTTCTGCGTCGATGGGGATGTAGTTCGGATATATCTTTTGTAAGACGGCTTTTATGAGTGTGATGTTTAGAAGATTGTCTTCGGCTATCAGGATCTTAGGTTTGTTCAATGAAATCTTCCTTTGTTTATTTTCTCTTTGCTTGCCATCCGCATCTTGGAACTTTTCAGACTGAGTATTCTCAAGTGTCTGATCAAAGAAATAGCGTATCAGCTGGCGAATCTTGACCGGCTTGATGAGTCTGTGTCGAATCCCGAGTTTGTCGAAGTCTTCTTGGGGGAGATCATCATCCGCAGAGCAGTAGAGCACGAAGATAGGATCATTTTGATATCTATCCGGCAAGGACTCTTTGATCATTCGTATAGCCTCAAGTCCATCCCAATTTGGCATGTGATAGTCAGACACGACAAAATCGAAAGGCTCCTGCTCCACAATGTCTTTAAGCGCTGCATTGGCGCTATCGCAAGTGGTGATGTCCACTTGCCAATGCTGCATGCTTTGCTGCATGATATAGCGGTTCTTGTCATTATCGTCGATAAAAAGCATCCTCTTCCCGGAAAGCTGTGTGAAATCATCATCAGCAGACTCAAGGATCTCTAGGATGAGATCAAAACTAAATTCAGAGCCAACGGCAAGCTGACTCGTGAGCTTAAGTGAAGAGCCCATTTTGTGGGTGAGGAGATTTGATATCGCCAGTCCCAGGCCAGTGCCGCCATACTTGCGGGTGGTTGAGCTATCAGCTTGTGAAAAAGCCTTGAATAGACGCTGCTCCTGCTCGGGACTAATCCCAATCCCGGTGTCGCGAACAGCAAAGTTGAATCTGCCGGATCGATCATCGATCAGAACATATCCAAGACGAATCTCGACCTCTCCATCTGGGGTGAACTTCACAGCGTTGCTCAAAAGATTGACTAATATCTGTTTTAAGCGTATGGGATCTACGCTCACAAATCTGGGCGTATCCGGCTGGATGTTAATGATCAGTTCTATTCCTTTTTTGGCAGCAGTGTATTTTACAATGTCGCTTGAATGCTCGATGATCTCAATGATATCCGTCCGGATGGGATCCAGCTCCAGCTTTCCTGCTTCGATCTTGGAGAAGTCCAAAATATCATTTAGGACGCTCATCAAGGTGTGCGCGCTGGTTGTGGCATTCTCCAGATACTCTTTTTGGATTGGGTTTAGCGGAGTGTCTCCCAAAAGCTCCGTGAAGCCAATCACGCCATTTAGTGGTGTTCGAATCTCATGGCTCATGTTTGCCAAAAACTTAGACTTAGCTTCATTGGCTCGAATCGCCTGGTCCTTGGCGGCAACAAGCTCTTGTTCTATGTTGACTTTTTGGTAGGCATCGGATAAGATGTTTGCCAGTAGCAGCAAAAGTCGAGTCTCGTCCTCTGTCCATCTTTTATGTGAGCGGACAGCATCAAGACACAGAGCACCAAAACCCATGCTTTTGTTTTCTAAAGGTAGACAAATCATGGACAGGATGTCTTGGGATCTAAATATCTTCTTTTCAGACGCGGCTTGTGCCGGTAGGGCATCCACATCCGGGATGCAGACTACCTGCTTTGTCTTAATCTGTCGACTCCACCACGAAAGATCGTGGGGATTGAGACGCTCTATCAGCTCTTGGTTTGCGCGAATACCTTCCCTGCACCACTCCTGAACACTCTTCATCGTCTGTCTTTTTTGCTCCAGAGCGATGAGATAGCATCTATCGACCTCAAAGAATTCGGCAACGCTGCGCAGCAAATTGGTGATCTTAGCTTCAAGGTTTTTGGCATCCACAGAAATTAGATCTGAAGACAAATCTGCGATCATGGTTTGGAAGCGGCTTTGGTAATCCAATTCCTGATCAGCTGCTTTCTTAAGACTGATGTCTCGGCAAAGCTCCAAAACTCCAACGAAGTTCTCATCATTGTCGTATATACCACTAAAGGTTGATTCCGTCCAGATCTCTCGTTTATCTTTATGAATTCGGCATAACTCTATCGTCTTGGTCGGAATAGTTCTTTTCTCAAAGAGAGCAAGCTGGATCTCTTCCCAGAGGACTTTTAAGCTGCGCTGAGAATCTTTGGTGAGGTATCTCTCAGCCCTTTCGTGAATCAGCTCATCAGCAGTGATGCCCAGAAGCTTCTGGGTGGATGGGCTGGCATAAGTGTAGTTGCCCTCTTTGTCATATGTCCAGATCACGTCATGAGCATTATCTGCCAAGAGACGATGCCGCTCTTCACTCGCTATCAGAAGCATCTCTTGCTGCTTACTATGAGTGATGTCCTCCACGATTTCCAGGACTGAATCAACCCTTCCCGACTCATCCTTGATCGGCACTGTCTCAATGCTAAAGTACCTATCCTTATCAAGCGGGATAAGACGCTCAACCCGGTGAATCTTTTCATCTTTAAAGGTCATTATGGCAGGGCAATCAGGGCATGTGTCCGTCTGATAGACTCCTTTGAAAGCTGCGAAGCACATCTGTTTGGATCCCTGTCGATAGTCCACAAACCATTCCTCCATTTGTCGATTTGCATTTAAGACCCTCATATCGCGATCAATGATGGATATGCCGATGTTTAGGTTCTCTGTTAGAAGTCGGTTTTCCTCATACAATTGGCGAAATTGCTCTCTACTTGCAGCGATGGTTTGATTTTTTTCTCTAAGTTTGCGGTTTAAGCGAGTCACATATAGCAGAAGCATGATCAAGCCGGCCAAAGCCAAAACAAAGGTCAGAAGCCATATCCGATATCTGAAGTATAGTTCCCGGAGAATCTGCTTGTAATAGTTATCATACGGGCTTACGTTTAGAGCCTTAAGGCACTCCTCAACGCTTAAGTAACTGCTTGGAATACTAAATCTAAGGGGATCAGCGTATCTTTGGCTGAATACATCTGAAGGGATGTTGATCAGAGCCGTGGCATACTCAATGGCGACCTGATCCCCCACATGGGGCATGCGTGATAAAGCCCAAGCCGGATATATCTCTCCGGAATGCATGAATGGATATTGCTCAGTCGGAGCGCGATAATTCAAAACCCTAAAGTTATTGTATTCAAGAGCTCCAAGCTCATCCAGTCTTGTAAGAGTGCCGGCGCGTACAATCCCGATGTCTGCAAGACCGTTTTGAACAGCGAATATCACCCCGTCATGGCTGCCCATAAAGTCCAAACTCTCAAAGTCCTCTGGGTCTATGCCAATATCGTGAAATTCTTTCAGTGCTGCTAGCCATCCTCCGAATGAGTTCTCTGACACGGCAGCTATGCGTTTCCCTCGCGCATGGTAGATTGTATGAATATCCCCGTTATCCTGTTGAGTGATGATTAGGGTGCTCATAAGGCTAAAATTGACATCATTATGCCTACTAACTTGAGTTAGGATCGGAGTTAGGTTATAGCGGGCACCCATATCGACCGTGAGCGTGGGATTTGCGAATAAAAAGTCTATTCTGTTTGATTTGACAGCATCTACAACGCCGCTAAATGGCAATGCTATGATCTCAGTGTTGTGATGATCAATGATCTGATTCAGATATTCGGCGACAGGTTGCCAGCGATAATTGACCATGCTAATCCCTTGGTCAGACAGCACACCAATGCGGACATCCTCCATATGCTCAGTATAGCCAAAGCCGGAGCATACAAAAAGCATCATTAGTAGTGAAAGCATCGTCTTCAAATGTCTTCCTCGTGACCTGGTCATATATAGCATGAACACCTCAGCACATCAATTTCTCGTAAAGGCTTATTCAAAGATAATCCACTAAACAATGTCGTCAAGATAATATCGTATCTCTCGTTATTTTGTAAGCCGGAATTCGGCGCGGATAAAAGAGCTTGACAATAAAAGCCTAGATTTGCATCTTAGCAGTACTGAATACATCAAGTGAGGTAGAATAGATGAAACTCTTATATGTAGATGTTCCTTTTGAGGGATTGCGTGGTGGCGACAAAAATCGAAGTAAGGCAATCTGGAAGAATCTGTCAGAGGATTTTGAGGCTGATCTTCTTTTGATCAAGGGTCCCGAGTATGCCTCAAAGGCTATTGAGCCACATCACGGGTTTCGCAAGCTATATACGCTTGGTCGACAAGAAGCTCTACCCCATCAGGCGAAAGCCATTTATCGCTTCCATCCCAATCAGATCGATAAGTTTCGCAATCTGTTGATCCATGAGCAGTATGAAGTTGTAGTCTTTAGATTTATGAGCACCTTTGTACTTGCACAGACTGTTGCACGCATTCTGCCTGATTGCAAGATTGCCATTGATGTCGACATGCTGTATTCGAGAGTGGCAGAGATCTCTTGGCACCAAGATCATGACATTAAAAACCGCAACAAGTTGTTGGAGATGATCAAGCTTAAGCAGTTTGAGAAAAGAGCCTTTAGTCATGACTTCTGGTTTTTCTTCACTAATCAGATTGAGCGTGACATGGCGGTGGCAGACTATAACCTAGATCCGGAGAAAGCTCGCAACTTCCCCAATCTGATGCCGATGGATGAGCCAAAAGAATACCCTCAACCCAGCAGGAGCTACATTCTGTATTTTGGCAGCATGGATTCTCTGGCAAACCGTGACGCGCTCGATTATCTTGCCAAAGAGATCTATCCTCAGATCCGCGAACAGCTGCGCAATAGAGGAGTCCAGCTTCGCGTAGCAGGGACGAATGTCCCCGATGACTTCTATCAATACCAGGATGATTGTCTCAAGATCGTCGGGCAGGTAGATGATATGCAGGAGATCATCGCGGGTTCGGAATTTGTGATCCTACCGATCCGAATTGCATCCGGTACGCGCACGAGGATCCTAGAGGCCGCGCAGATGCGCACCGCCGTGTTGACCACAAGCGTCGGCACTGAAGGATTTAGCTTTGGTCCCAAAGAGATTGTGATCAGGGAGAACGCCGAGGAGCTCGGTCATGCGATGCTCGAGATGCTTGAAGACAAAGAGGGCACGATCGCTCTGGGCAAGAATCTCTATCACGCAGCCCGCGCCAGATATTCTGAGAAAGTTCTCGCAGATCGCTTTATCAAGAGTCTGAAGTCCCCCTTGATCGGTGTCAAGCCCAAAAAGCTCAAGATCGCCATGATTACTAATAGGTTTCACCCGGAAGTCGGACCGGCTGAGACAAACATCTATTACCAAGCAAGGCTTCTTGCTGAGACCAACGAAGTAACCGTGTTTAGCCCGAAAAGGATGAAGTTCCCCGCCCTTGAACGTGTAGCGGGCTTTAGGCATCGACGTTTATATGACCTGATGAACAATCCCAAAGAATACCCAAATCTCAAAGAGGCAACCTTCTGCCCGACCTTGCTTTGGTATCTCTTGATTGGAGACTACGATGTCATCCAGGCCTATCCCGGCATCAATCTGAACAGCTTTATGGCTTTCATCGCAGCCAAAATCACTAAGAAGCCATTTGTCCAATGCTTCTTTGACTTCATGGATTATGCCCATCATCTGAAGACACATGGCAAGATCGAGAAGGATGTTCTGCGCAAAAAGCCTCTTAAGTGGTATCAGAAATATGTCCTAAAAAACCTAGACTACGCTTTCTCTACTTCTGAGCGTGAGATTGACTATATCCGAGGATACAACCATAGAGTTGCCTATTCTCCTTTGCCCGTTCTCACTGCCGAGTTTGAGATTCCTGTCGAGAAGCCGCCCTTGATGCGCACATGGCCTGAGGACAGCTTCACCTTCCTATGCTTGGGAAGAATATCCAAAATCAAAGGTCAGGACATCGCTATGCAAGCTTTTTGCAAAGTTGCATCACAGATGCCTCAGGCTAAGCTGGTGTTTGTCGGCAAATCTGATTCTGAGCCTGAGTACCTTGAAAGCATCAAGATGATGATGCTCAAAGCCGGAGTTGCTGACAAAGTGCATTTCTCCGGGAAAGTGGAGCGCAGCGAAGCTATCGCGTGGCTCAGACACTCGGACATCAACCTCATCCCGGTTCGCTTCATGAATTCCGGTGCCGTGGTCTTGGAAAGCTGGATCAGCGAAACTCCCGTGCTTCAGAGTAATGTGGCGGATCCGAATCTCGTAGTAGATGGCGAAAATGGCTATCTGTTTGAAAACGAGAATGTGGACGAATGTGCAGAAAAGATGCTCTTTGCTTATATGCACAAAGAGAAGCTCTCTGAGATGGCAAGCCGAGGCAAGAAGCTGGTCAAAGAAAGGTATTCATACGAATTTCTGATCCAGCTTTATCAAAGCACCTATCAGCGTCTTATGAGCAGATAATCCCGAAGCTATAGCAAAAGCCCGTGGATATAATCACGGGCTTTTTCATCGTTAATCGTTTGCTACTCGTATCTGAGAGCATCAATAAGGTTTTGATTAGCTGCTTTTCTGGCGGGATACCAACCGAAGAATATGCCGATTCCCATAGAAAAACCTACTGATAAAAGCACGGACCACATAGTCACGGCTATGCTCCAATTCATAGCGTTGCCGACAATTCTAGCGGCGGCTACTCCCAGAGCAATGCCGAGTAAGCCACCGATAAAGCTGATTGATACAGCTTCGATGATAAACTGCAACAAGACGTCTCGTTTCCCGGCTCCCACGGCTCGACGTATCCCGATCTCTTTGACACGTTCAGTGACAGACACTAGCATGATGTTCATGATCCCGATTCCGCCCACCAGGAGCGAGATGCCGGCGATGGACGCAAGCAGAATGGTCATAGTGTCGGACACACTGCTGGCTGTCTCAGCCAATTCTGTCTGAGAGCTCACGATAAATTCTTCCGCGGTAGTCCCACGGTGTCTTGTCTGCAAAAGAGCAAGAATATCTTGTTGGAGAATGTGAATATAGTCCCTGCTATGAGCCGACACAATGATGCTCATCACGCGCCAATGTCTGCCGAGCAAGCGCTGATAAACTGTCGTATATGGCGCGATGACGATATCATCTTGGTCTCTTCCCATGACATTCTGGCCTTTGGGTGTCAAGACGCCGCGCACTACAAAGGGAATGTTGCGGATTCTCATGATCTTGCCGATTGGATCGGTATCCGGAAACAGATTATCTGCGACAGTCTTGCCGATCACACAGACTTTAGCGCCGTTTTCCACATCTGAGCCATAGAACAGCTCTCCATGGCTGATATCCATTTCTCGGATAAAGAAGTAATCCGAATCCACTCCCATGATACTTCCGCGCCAGTTGTTTCCTTCAAACTTGAGTTGTCCCCAGCTGTTGTAGACCGGAGAGGCGTATAGGACTCCATCTAGCTCGTCTTTCATGGCTTGAACGTCATCCACCGTTAGGAGATTCCCATCTCCGGCTGCCTGACGCACATTGCCGCGATTGAAGTTTGAATAAACCATCACCACATTGGTTCCCATCGAGTTCACTTGATCTTCCACGATCTGCTTTGCGCCTTGGCCGATTGCCAACATTGTGATCACTGCTGCAACGCCTATGATGATTCCGAGCATTGTGAGGAATGTCCGAGTCTTATTGCGCATAAGTGATCTCAGCGCGATTCTTAGGATTCCCAATACTGACATTATTCGTCCTCCTCCTCGGAGATTCGCGGCAGATTGATGAGATCCGTTTTGGCGTCTTTGGGGCTGAGGTTTTTCTTGTCTCGGATCACTTTGCCATCTCTGAATGTTATGTGCCGATGGGCATATTGGGCAATCTCGGGTTCATGAGTGACCATGATCACTGTTTTCCCTTGCGCATGCAGTTCCTGCAAGACAGCCATCACCTCGATGCTTGTGCGCGTATCCAAGTTACCGGTGGGTTCATCGGCGAGGATGAAAGAGGGATTGTTCACGATAGCTCGAGCTATTGCAACACGCTGCTGTTGCCCGCCGGAAAGCTGATTTGGAAAGTGCTTAGCTCGATCTTCTATGCCGACAACCTTTAGCGCATCCATGGCTCGCTGATGACGGTCATGAAGACTACATTTTTGGCAATAGAGTAGAGGCAATTCCACATTTTCTAGGGCTGTCGTTCGAGGCAACAGATAAAAGCTCTGAAACACGTAGCCGATCTTTTGATTGCGGATTTGAGTGAGTTTGTCGTCATCCATATCATGAACGGCTATCCCATCCAAGATATATTCTCCGGAGCTTGCATGATCCAGACAACCGAGAAGATTCATGAAAGTGGTCTTTCCGCTGCCGCTTGCACCCATGATAGCGATAAAATCTCCTTTGGCTACATCCAGAGAAACGTGACGCAGAGCATGCACCTTGATGTCTCCCATCTCATATACTTTGCTTATTGCCTTGGTGGTCAGGAGTGTATCACTCATCAGAACATTCTCATAGTTGGGCTGCCTGAGACAGCTTGTTTGGGATCCTTGTAGATGACTCCGGTGACCAAAACATCATCTTCTTCCAAGCCCTCGATTAGCTCGACAAAGGCTCCGTCGGACACGCCCACGCGAATTGCTTTGGCTGTGGGAGTTCCACCGCGCAGAACCCAAACCACAGCGATTCTTCCGGGATTTGCGGCAGCTCTGGATTCTTGATTCATGCCTCTGCCTCTTGACCCGGTGGCTTCAGGATCTGCGGGATTGGCAGATGCCATCAGCTCTTGCATGGCATTGCGGCTAGCATTGAGAATATCATCATCCCATTTTAAACCAAAGAGTTCCCAAACTTCTTTGCTGGGGCGAAAGCGGGTGGCTGCTTCAGGGACGCGTAGGACGTTTTCTCGGGCATTGATGATGAAGGTCACATTGGTGGTCATGCCCGGGAGCAGTTTGCCATCCGGATTGTTTGCATCGATGATGACGTCATAGGTCACGACGTTTGATTCTGTTCGGGGATTTAGGCGAACCTGCTGCACTGTGCCAAAGAATCTCTCTGACGGATAGGCATCGACAGTAAATTCAACCGGGAGATCCAGCTTAATCTTGCCAATATCAGCTTCATCGACTCCGGCTGTAATTTGCATCTTATCCAAGTTGTTTGCGATTATAAACAGAGTTGGAGAATTTAGGCTGGCGGCGACTGTCTGTCCCTCATCCACTGCTCTGGAGACTATCACTCCATCAATGGGACTGGTGATGTGAGCATTTGCAAGGTTTTTCTCAGCTCGTTGCAGACTCAGCCGTGAGTTTGCCACGTTTTGTCTGGCAGTTTCCAAGCGAAAACGAGCTTTGGTCACGTCATACTCCGGTGTCATGTCCTGCTCATGTAACTCGACTAAGAGATCATAATCCAATTCAGCTTCCTGCATGGACGTGATTGTCTTGTTTAGGTCGCCTCTTGCTGCCTCGAGAGCAGTCGCCAAGATCTCCGTATCCAGCTTTGCAAGGAGCTCTCCTCGCCTGACCGTATCGTTGTAGTCCTTATACAGCTCTTCGATCTTCCCGCTGACTTCGGTTCCAACATTTACCAAGACATACGGGTTCAGGGCACCCGTGGATGTCACCACTTCGCGCACTGTTCCCATGGCGGGATTCATGGTTCTCCACTCGGGAGCATATTTGGCTTTTCTATAATTGTTCCAGATGATGATTGCTGCCGTAATGACAAGCAGGATTACAATGTATTTAATATACTTTTTCATTAGTTACCATTTTCCTAGTATGCTTTTTGAGAGGAGGAAGTTGATCTCTTCTTGAGTCTGAATGATCTGATATAGGTTTGAATTGTATTCAATATCCGCTTCGATATAGTCAGTTCGACTCCGATCCAGCTCCAAAAGCTGGATCAAGCCCAAACGATAGCGTTCTTCAGCGATCTGGATCTGCTCTTGGGCTTGCTGCAAGCGTTCACCATAAAGCTCATCCAAACGCAAGTGATACTCATACTTTTTTGCCAGATTGTCATAATCCCTGCTGTTTTGATCTTCCCTATCGGCAAGATTTAAGAGAGCCATGTCTTTGTTGATCTTCGTGCGAGTGGCAGATTCTTTGTTTGTAAAGACGTTCCACAATGAATATGAAAGATTCAGATTCACTCCATGGACACTGTTGTATTGATCAAAATCAAAATCCGCGCCACGCACCTGGCGAGAATAGCTATAACCCAAGCTCACCGAGGGAAAGTGATCCAGAAAAGATCTGGTGAGATTGATGTCGTGCCGCTTGATCTCCTGCTCTAGGAGCTTGATCTGCAAGATGCCATCAGTGCTATACTCGGGAATATCTTTATATATATCGATATCCAGATCTGCCAAAGGATAGCCCATATCTTCCATCTGCACCATTGCAAAGAGATTGGCACGCGCATTATCAATGGTGTTTTCCAGCTGGATCAGGCTGATGCGAGAGTTCATTACAGCGATCTCGCTTTGTTTGACCTCAAAGGGAGTGGCCTTGCCCAATCTCTGCATCACTTGGCTTTGCTCCCAGACCCGAGTCTGGATGGCAAGATTCTCTTCCATAGCACTTTTACGCTTGGTTGCCGAGAGAGCGGAGACATATGCCTGAAACACTTGATACGCATAGGAGGAATAGCCTTGTTTTAAGACCAGATCAGCTGTCTGACGATCCAGCTTGGAAAAGCGGTAGTTAAAATATGCAGGATCATTCAGGCTGATTGTCTTGCTGATTTCAAATCCGGCAGAGCTTGTGGTAGCATTTGAGCTGGATACGGGATCCAGATCATGATGCATGCCCGCTGTCAGATTAGCATTTGGCATCAGATTCCACTTTGCGGAGCGTAGACTACTATGGCTGGACGCATTGCTGAGCTCTTCTTTTTGGATCTGAAAGCTATTTTCCATCCCATAATCAATGAGTTGATCCAAGGTATAAACGTTTGCTGCCAATACGATAGGCAGCAGTAAGGCTAAAATCAAACAGTATTTCATGTTCCCTCTTTATTCAAGATTTGATTCAATTACTTTCCCATGATACCGCACAGTACCATGATTCCTGCACTTTTTATGCTTCATACACGATAAAATCTTCAATTAGTGCAAAAGATATGAATGCAGGATATTTTGCAAGGAAAATCCTTGCCCAGATTTGCCTGTCTATAAAATTGGCTCCACTAGATAAATCAATAATATCAAAAGGAGAATAAAATGGCTTACAACCTTAGAAACAGACACTTCCTCACACTCATGGATTTTAGTCCGAAAGAAGTAAAATTCCTCCTAGATCTCTCAATGGATCTTAAGAAGGCAAAATACGCCGGAACAGAGCAACAGAAACTCAAAGGGAAGAACATCGCCCTTATCTTCGAAAAAGCCAGTACCAGAACTCGTTGTGCTTTTGAAGTAGCAGCCCTCGATCAGGGTGCTCACGTCACATACCTTGGTCCCACCGGCAGCCAAATGGGCAAAAAAGAATCAATCGCGGACACCGCAAGAGTCCTTGGCAGAATGTATGATGGCATAGAATACCGCGGCTTTGGTCAAGAAGTGGTAGAAGAACTCGCCGAATACGCCGGAGTCCCGGTCTGGAACGGACTTACCGATCAAGATCACCCCACTCAGGTTTTGGCTGATTTCCTCACCGCTATGGAACATCTGAACAAGCCCTGCAGCGATATGGTCTTCGTATATGCAGGCGACGGACGCAACAATGTCGCAAACGCTCTGATGATCGGAGCTGCCAAGACCGGAATGGACTTTCGCATTGTAGCACCCAAGTCCCTTTTTCCCGAAGCTGAGCTTCTGCAGAAATGCCAAGATGTAGCCAAAGAAACCGGTGCTAAAATTACTATCACAGACGATATCGCTGCCGGCGTAAAAGACGCTGACGTGATCTACACAGACGTGTGGGTTTCCATGGGAGAACCGGACAACGTTTGGGAAGAACGCATTAAATTGCTCCTGCCCTATCAGGTGAACAAAGACATGATGTCCAAAACAGGTAAGACCGGCACTCTTTTCATGCACTGTCTGCCCGCATTCCATGATCTTAAGACCACTATCGGAAAAGAAATTCATGAGAAATTTGGATTAACTGCCATGGAAGTATCCGACGATGTCTTCGAAGGTCCAAATTCAGTGGTTTTTGACGAAGCCGAAAACCGCATGCATACCATCAAAGCAGTCATGGTCGCAACCCTCGGTCAATAAATCATACAAATGCACATAGAAAGAAGCCCCCGTCAAGGGGGCTTTTTTTACATACTATCAATTGGAATCACAAATCTAGGGGTGGCTTGTAGCCTCCTATTCGGGCAGGAGGCCAAAAATATATATCAACCTTCAGAACCTTCTAAACAATATCTGTGAAAATTTGTGTGAATCTGTGGACTGACTATAGATTCCGGATAAGCCTCACTCCGTGCGACTTTCCGGAATGACTAGTGTGGGCTGGTGGGTAGTTTCTATGGATTCCGGATAAGCCTCACTCCGT
>CALGPA010000071.1 GCA_937960795.1 uncultured bacterium
AAGTGGCCGCCAACTAAGAACTAAGAACTACGAACTAAGAACTCTCTAAGTCCTTATTTTCTCACCGCTTGCACGCTCGACCGGTGAGGAAGCGGTGAGCAAGGCATGGGCAGCCCATATTTTGCAAGCACTTAGAGCACTGATTTGGGCAAAATGAGCAGCCATGATAGAAAGAGCCGGAGCAATCTTGGACGGTAACTGTCAACAATGAAATACGCCGGGTCCGATGGGAAAACGGGCAATTGCGAGAAGCGATAAAACGCGGGGTAAGGTTCTCAGATCAGTATATCAGATCTGCCAGAATCAGCATTTTATCAAGATCCACATCATATGCGACAAAGCTAAACTCTTCATTGATCGGCGCGGCGTCCATCTTTAGCAGCACCTGCTTTCCCCAGGGGAGGATTTCGGCTCGGTATTTGCCATCTGAAGAGCCTTTGACTATGCCATTTAGGGGTTTGTTTAGCAGATCAGATCGGATCATATGCAAGAGCCAATAGCGCTCGGATCTTTGCATAGTAGTGCGGATGATCTGGATCCTTTTCTCGATGTGCGGGATCATCTCTTGCAACTTATCAGAAGAAAATGGAAGATCCTGATTGCTTACCTTTGCCATGATCTGCATTTGATTGATCAGATCCACCAGTCTACGGATGGGGCTTGTGGCATGTAGATATCCGTGAGCACCGATGCCAGGGTGATATGAGGCGCTTGTGTCTAGGAAAGCGGAGCTACCCTGAGGCTCAGTTTCGCTGCCGGCAAATCGTTTGATATTGCGAAAGAGCATCGGTAAATCATGCTTTTGAGCAAAGTCTGCCATGCTGCGATTGTAAAAGATCATCATCTCTTCGATCATCATCCTAGAAGGGCTCAAAAGGTCAATGCGCTTGATCTTGACCTTGTCTTCAGAGAGCTTGAGATTGTATACGAATCTTCTGTCCTGTTCTCTGGTCTCCGGATCTCTTTGCTTTCTGAGACTTTCGGCTATTCGCTTGAGCAGGATAAACCTGGGCTCGTTCCAAGCTTTATCTACCCCGCTATAGCTGAGGTTTTCTTTGATGAGGATTTTTTGAGAGAGGATGCGGGTGGAGAGGATGTCCAGCTCTCGACTCAGCCTCACATAAAGGCTGAGTACGCCCCGTTTATGATCTTCAACCAAAGACAATGCATCTTCAGAAAGGTTGTGAGGTAGCATTGGCACCACTCCGGGCGGAAGGTAAAGAGAAGAAACCCTCTGGCGGGCAGCGTCAAACAAAGCATCACCAGCTTTGATGTAGTGAGCTAAATTGCTAACGTGTATGCCCAAGACATAGCCGTCCGGGAGCTCTCTGATACTCAGAGCATCGTCAAAATCCATGCTGTCTTCATCGTCGATGCAAAATGCCTCATCTTCACAATGATCATTTGGCGATGGCGCAAGAGGGATATCCAAAACCGCTTGATCAAAGCTCACCGGCAAACCGGATGCTGCCAACGCCGGATCATAGACCGGCAGAGAATCTTTGAGAAGAGTCCTTAGCAAAACTGCTTGCTTTATGGGATCCAAAGCATTTGAGGCTAGGGCTTTATGGAGATCCTCGAGCTTCTCTCCCTGTAGAAACAAGCGCAGTTCTTTAATCAGTATACCCTTAAAATCATCATCCATGGGAGTGGAGGGATCCTTGACTAGATCTCGCAGCTTGCGAAGGTAATCTTTCCTTCTTTGTGCTTTGGCTTTAGCTCTAAGGAAGTCCTGCTTTTCATGGGCGCTGCGTCGGAAAAAGAGCTCGTGTTTTTGGTAGTAGGTCTCAGGATCATCCTTCAGATGACAATAGAGGGCAAAGCGATGGGCGTCGTCTCTGATGTCCAGAGCTTCTTGCAAAGCATCAAAATCCAAACCTGAATCCGGGATCGAGATCTCGCCAAGGCGGATATCTCGGAAGCTGTGGGCAAAATCCTTTAGGCTCTGTAGGCAGGGCTCATAGGATGTACTGCTGACGAGCACGCAGCGGGAGGGACTCAGCTTCAGCTCTTCTTGATCCTCGGTGAGCAGAGTCAAGCTTTTGGCGCCTGTAAAAGTTACGATTGCCAAGAGCAAGGATCCTTTGTTGTAAAAAAGGACGATGCTGCCCGGATTTGCGAATGTGGATGGGACTTGCTCTTTCATCTAAAGCTCTGCCTTTTGTAAGATTTGTTACTGGCACCCCTGGGAAGAATCGAACTTCCGACCAACGGTTTAGGAAACCGCTGCTCTATCCCCTGAGCTACAGGGGCGCGAGTATCAAGTGCAAAGAATTTGAAATGCCGCTATCCGTCAAGTTTACATTGACAAATCTGTGAGATCTAGCACAATGGATAATCTCAAGAGAGTTCATTATAAGGAATATATCATATGAAAATAGCAATAGTCGGAGCAACCGGAGAAGTGGGCAGAATGATGCTCACCTGCATGCAAGAGCTGGCGTTGGAAATAGAAGTTCTGGATCTATATGCATCTTCAAAGTCAATGGGTGAGATGCTCTACTATCTGGATCGTCCCATCAAAACACAGGAGCTGACCGAAAGCTCACTTACAAAGCATTATGACTACGTGCTCTTTGCCGCCGGAGCAGGAGTGGCACGCAGTTTTGCCCCACAAGCAGCGGAATATAGTGAGCTCGTCATCGACAATTCTAGTGCATATCGCATGGATGAGGATATCCCTTTGGTTGTGCCTCAGATCAATGGCCGACTATTAGAAGGATATCGCGGGATCGTGGCAAATCCAAATTGCTCAACCATCCAGATGCTCTTGCCCCTGGCCATATTGGATGAGGCGTATACCCTAAAAAAAGTGGTGGCATCCACTTATCAAGCAGTATCCGGCAGCGGGCACAAGGGGATTCTCACTTTGGAAAAGCAGCGAGCCGGCTCCACGCAAAAAGGAATCTATCCCGAGATCATAGATCTCAATGTGATCCCTCAGATCGGAGCCTTCATGGACAATGGCTATAGCAGCGAAGAAGAGAAGATGCTCATGGAAAGCCGCAAGATCTTAGGTAAAGAGGAACTTGCCATCAGCACGACCACCGTGAGAGTGCCGGTGATATATGGACATTCGATCTCAATCTATGCGGAGTTTGAAAGCCAGATCGCGCTTAACGAGGCAGCGGCTCTGTTTGATAACAAGGATGCGATAAAGTTTCACGAAAACAGCTACATCACGCCTCTGGCCATAGGGAATTCAAACGACTCCCACGTTTGCCGCCTTCGTTATGGAGTCGATAAACACTCACTTAACTTTTGGAATCTTGCTCACAATGTGCGCATCGGTGCAGCTAAGAATGCCATCAGCATCATGCAAAAACACCGCTCATTAACCAGCTCGGAGAATTGATATGTTTGATCCTGTCCAAATCCGCCATGAACTTCATCAGATCCCTGAGATAGCTTTTCAAGAATACAAGACCAAAGACTATATCCTTGCTCACTTAAGGGAGCTATGCGGCTCGCGTGGCGTCAAGGATCTCTTTGAAATCATTGAGTTTAAAAAATCCACCGCGATACTTGTGGTATATCAAAATGGCGAAAGCGAGGATGGCTTTGAGCTCTTTCGGGCAGATATGGATGCCTTGCCCATATGTGAGAATACCGGGGCAGACTTCCACTCTAAACATCATGGCATGATGCACGCTTGCGGGCATGACGTGCATATGGCAGTGCTCATGGGACTCATCCAAAGGGTATGGATTGCCAAGCCAAAGAAGAATCTCCTATTTCTCTTTCAGCCTGCCGAAGAGGGAGAGGGCGGAGCACAAAGCGTTATCAGTGAAGGAATTCTGCAAGAGTATGATATCCGATCAGCCTTTGCTCTGCATGTGGCGGGGCATATGCCGGTGGGTGCGGTAAGCTCCAAAGCCGGCATCTTCTTTGGGATCCCTCAGGAGTTTGACGTTCGCTTTACCGGCAAAGCGGCGCATGTGGCATTTCCTGAGCAGGGAATCAATGCCCTCGCCTGCGGTCTGGACTTTATGAGATCCATCCAAGAAGAGATAGCTGAGCTCGCACAGAGCCAAAGAGTCATCTTTCACGTGGGCAAGATGAATGCCGGTAGGATTCGCAATATCATCGCGGATGAATGCCTTCTACAAGGGACACATCGCAGTCTTAAGAAAGAAGTGCGCGACCGACTAAACGAGATGATCCATCAAAATGCCGAGATGGCGGCACAAAGATATCAGGCAAGCGCGGAAGTCAAGATCTTGGGCTCCTACGATCCCGTGGTGAATGATGATGCCCTGCTGAGCCGTCTAAGGCAGCACTGCCAAGATCTATCATATAAGTTTGTCCCGGCAGATACTGTGATGACCGGAGAGGATTTTGGATTCTTCACGGGGATGTATCCGGGATTGCTCTTTTGGCTGGGCAGTGGGAGCGATCATGCTCTGCATTCAGATTTGTTTTTGCCATCAGATGACTGTATTGCAGTGGGCATAGACCTGATGTGGACCCTTGCGGCAGGAATGCCGGTGCATAACGGCTAGAATAACTATCTTCTCTCTTCCAGAGCTTTGCTGAAAAGGATTGCGACGAGGGCAAAGCCAGCGCCCAGAAGGTTGTAGATGAGATCCACCGGGTTGAAGGATCTGTATGGCACCAGCTTCTGCAGGTATTCGCAGATCAGCGCCATAGCCAAGATTAGGGCAGCATATTTAGCAAGCTCAAAGCTGTGGAAGAATCTCATACCCAAAGCCCTGCTAAAGACCCACAGCCAAGCAAAGCCCAGCCAAATAACAGAGTGCAGGAAATAATCCAGGCGGATGCTGATAAGCCTGTTTGCATTGAGGCTGTTTGAGCTTCCGGTGGGGATGACATTTAGGACTATCATGCCCAAAATGGCTATTGCCAAGAGAAGTCTGCCTTTATTAACCCTGCTCATTAACTATGCTAGCTCCTGCTTAAAATCTATTTCTACCAAGTCAAAGGAATCGCCTACAGGCATTACCAGCCTCAACCTGTTTGTGTTTTTCTTATCCTGTCTTATATAGGGCATAAGATCCTCGAGGCCATAGTTTTGCACAAGATCCACGCTGTCTTCGGGAAGAGGATATTCTTGCAAAATCTCCATCAGCCTGTAGCTCGTCTCATCATCAATCATCTGCATTTGATGGGCGAGATCGACCGAGATTTGCATGCCAAAGACCACCGCGTCTCCGTGGGCTATCGTGGCATCGGATGCCATCTGCAGTGCGTGCGCAAAGCTATGCCCGAAGTTTAAGAGCCGCCGAGACTGCTGATCATGGGGATCATCACGGCATATCATCATCTTGGCAGAAGCAAAGCTGAGGATGCTTTGGATATCGGGCGTGGGGCTATCATGGATCTCAGGTAATGGCAGATCCGGCAGGAGCAGAAAGAGCTTCAGCATCTCAGCAAGGCCCTGTCTGATCTCCTTCTGGGGCAAGCTCTTGAGAAAGCCGTGATGGATGATGATCTCTTCTGCGGGATAGAAAGAGCCGATGAGGTTTTGTATCTTATGGTGGTTGTAGGCACACTTGCCGCCGATGGAAGCATCCACCATGCCCATAAGCGTGGATGGATATAGCTTCAAGCGACATCCTCGCTTGAAAGTTGCGGCAGCATATCCTGCTGCATCCGTGATCGTTCCACCACCAAAGACATGAATCAAGCTGTCTCGAGTGACCATATTCTCCGTCAGGAAATCGTATATCTTCTGGATCTGCTGTAGATTTTTGTTCTCCTCGCCTGCTGTGAGTGCCAAAAGGGGTACCCGTAAATCTTTGCGGAAGATGTCTGGGTAGAGCTCGATCAGCTTTTCATCCGCTATGATCACTCCCTGATGGGGGGGATCTACCCTTGCTGCCGAGGTGATTGCTGAGCAGTCCAGATAGTTTTCGTTCACTGGGTCTACCGTATCACAGCGAGCTTGCCGCGTTTGACCTTGCCGTCTTTGTCGCTCACTACAAAGTAGTATACTCCGCTGGAAACGAGATCGCCGGCGTCATTTCTGCCATCCCATTCAAAGCGGGCAAAGGGGTTTTCTCTGAGCTTGGCAACAAGGTTTCCGGACGCGCTGAAGATTCTGCATTCGTTGTCTCCGGGGGGCATGCTGTCGATGGGAAGATTCACGATCTGAGTGCTGTTTCTGCCATCCGGGTAAAAGGGATTGGGATATGCTTTTAGGGTCTGAAGCGAAGTCTGGGGCTTGGTGGTGCGTCCGATGCGCAGAGTGTTGAGCCCATCTCCGGTGCCGATCAGCAGCTTGCCTTCCAAGGGGTCATAACCCAAAGTTGAGATCTGATTTGACAAGAGTGGCACCTTGCCTTGATAGTAGTTCGTGAATCTCTCAGTGACGGGATCAAACATGGTGATGCCATTGCTGCTGCTGCCCACCCAGATGCGTCCAAACGGATCTCCGAAGATGGCGGTGGGGGAGGTGCGAATGCTGCCGAAGATACGCTCTTCATCGGCAAAATAGAGGGTGTTGTTTTCCCAGCGATTGCCCGCAAAATTGTAGATGTGGCGCTTGATGTAGACGTCATAGAGGTACCAATTGGTTTCATCCCACATATAGAGCCCGGTTCCGGCTGCCACAAAGTGATGCCAGCCGCCATGTGGGGTTTGCACACTGGTCACGCCATAGATATCCCCGCTTTTGAGATCGGGGGGGATCTGGCTGAGCCAATGTGGACCGTCGGTTTCGGGGATACTGTCGTGATTCCAGATGGCGAGTCCTACGTCTCGGGAAGTTCCGATGAAATATTGTCTGCCATTGTGATAGGCAGTGGTGACGAGTTGCCGATCACTGCCGGGGACTTGGAATTCACCCACGAGTCTGTCATCTTTGTCCAGAACGGTGACTCCGCCATCATAACACAGGACAAGCATATTGCCATATTTATCATTGTGCAAACCGGCAATCGTAGCGGTAAGCAAGCTTGGGTAGTCGTCCAGGACTACGCTCCAGCTTTGAGTCTCATGACTCCAGCTGCGAAAGCCGTCATTATCAGCATAGAGCCAAGTGTTGGCTTCGTCATCATAGATGGTGAGCCCTCTGCCTAAAGGCAAAGTTGAATACCATGCGCCAAACCACTTGCGATTGTGGGAGTCGATCTCCATGGAGAGGATGTTGTTTGAGTGCAGCGGGCTATTGTGTCTTTGAAAACCCTGCCAAGAGCCGCCTTTGAAGGCGCTGACACCCAAGGTTCCTTTGCGAACTACATTGTCTCCGCGGATTCCGCTGCAAAACCAAAGTGCATTGTTTTGATCCGCTTTCGCCAGAGTGATCTTGGGAAAGGAGATATTGTCGGGATCATAGTATTCCCATGTGCCGCCACGATATCGGGCAATGCCATTTCCCCAAGTTCCCAGATAGATCTCATTGTCCAGCTCTTTGATGATGGAGATGGGGAAGAAGCCCATGCCTTCCTGCTCGCGCAGGAAGTGCACGAGATCGCTCGTATCCAGATCAATCACAGTCAGGAGTGTGTCGTCCACGGTGCTGTAGCTGAGGAGATCTTCGTTCCAGTCTCCATATGCGATCCAGAGCTGATTCTCTTCGCTTAGCTGAATGGAGCTGATGGTGCGGGAGATTCCTCCAAAATCTGTGGAGATTAACTCCCATGCAGTGTGGGGTGGATCGATCCCGGTGATGTAAATGGTGCTACCTGCAGCGATAGCAAGCTTTTGGGAATTTTTGCTTAAGGGATATCTGCCGGCACTGGGGATCGTGCCCAAACTGCGCAGATCGTGCCAGGCTGATGATACGCCCAGTGAATCGATATGAGCATAGCTGATCCCGCCTCTGTAGCTCAGATAAAGATAGTCGTTGTCACTAATCATCATGTCTGAGATGTTTCCGCTCGGAAGCGCTCCGCCTGTGTTCTGACTGTCATAGTGATGCAAGAGCAGCGGGAAGTTTAGCCCGCTAAGATAGTAATATTCCAAAAGCCCGACAGAGCTGGCGACCAAAATGCGGGAATCCACCTCTATCATCTTGTTTATCATCAGAGTGGGAAAGCCCAGTTCCATGCCGATATTCTGCAGTCCCATATCACTAAGGATGTTGATGCCATTTGAGCTGGTTCCCATCCACAAAGTCTCAGAGACGTCAATCATTGCCAAACTGCGGATGTCGTTTGAGGCCAAGCCATCACCCGTGCTTATCTGACGGATCTCCTCCATCTCGGAAAGAGGAAGGTCAGCGCTGCCGCTGATCTGGACTACTCCACCCCAGCTTGAAAACAAGATGTCTTCACCGGCTTTTTCGATGTCGTAGACGTGATTGACGTTGTTGATTACTTCCCAGTTTTGTCCCCAAAGCACTGCTGAACAAAGGATCAGGACTAGAGTATAAAGCTGTTTCATTTGTCACGCTCCAAACGCATTAAAATGTAGGCAATGATGACTATCAAAGCCAAAAGAACAAGAAGCAGTGAAAAGAGCACTTTCTTGTCTGAATATGAAAATCCAATGGCAATCAAGCCAAAAAGGAAGGTCACTATATATACTATGATCGAAATTGTCCTCTGAGAAAAGCCCTTAGCCAACATCGCGTGATGGATGTGAGCTTTGTCCGCTTTGAAGATATTCCCCAGATGAATCCTGCGGAAGATCGCCAAAGCGACATCCAATAGGGGAATCCCCAAAGCAGCCAAAGGGATCATCATCGTCATCGAGGTGATACCCTTGTATTGAGCAGCTCCCGCGGTCGAGATGGCAGCAATGTTAAGAGCGATAAACTGCGATCCGGTTTCGCCCAAGAAGATCTTGGCGGGATGGAAGTTGAAACGTAAAAACGCCAAGCACCCGCTGATCAGGAAGGCAGAAAGACTCATCACCAAGATGTTCCCCTCGCGGATGCCCACCACCAAGAGCACGATCGATACGATCGCCGCTATCCCCGTTGCCAGACCGTCCATGCCATCAATGAAGTTGATCGCATTGATCACTATCACATACCAAAGCACCGTCACGGGGAAGGATAGCCATCCCAAGATGAAGTCCCCGCCCAAAGGATTGGTCAGGAAATAAACCCGATAGCCCACTATATACATGATCACGCCCAAGGCGATCTGCCAGATAAACTTGTGCCGTGCCCGGCTTTCAAAACGGTCGTCTATCAGGCCAAAACTCAGTGCTAGGACGCCTACTATTGCAAGCTCTAAAAACAATCTGCCCACATCGGTCGCGCGGAAAACCAAGGCAAAGACCATCTGCATAAACACGATTGGCAAGCCAAAGCTGAGTCCACCTCCTTCCGGAGTGCTGACTCTATGAATCCGCCGATCACTCGGCTTTGCCACGATCCCATGATGGATCGAGAAACGCGTGTTCCACGGCACCAATAAAGTGCTGAGCAAGAAGATGATCAAAGCTCCCGAGATGAGCATCAGGCTCATGGCTTTTCTCCTTCATAGACTCTGTGGTAGGCAGCTATCATCTCTTCATAATCACATAGCTTTTTAATCCTGGACAGAGCATTCTCGCCTTTCCTGCGCATCATTGAGGGATTGTTTGCGATATTGACAAAGGAATCTGCCAGAGCATCTTCATCATCTAGGGGGATGATCCAACCGCTGGCATCATCCACCAACTCGCGGATGGAATCAATCTCTGAGCCTATCACCGGCAAGCCTGCATGCATCGCTTCGATGATGCTAAAGGGCATGGCCTCCCATCGGGAATAGAGCACAAAGATATCAAAGATCGCCAGCCATGGCTGCACTTGCGAATCCCAGCCCGGGAGGATGATCCTCTCACTCAGACGATGAGACGCCACGATGCTGCGGCACAGATCATGGTGCTCTCCATCGCCAAGGATGATAAATCTAAGCTTGGGCTCCCTGTGACATGCTCGGCAAGCGGCAATGATCAAGGAAATGACGTTCTTCTGATCCGAAAAGCGGATTGTGCTGCCGACAGTGATGCCAGCTTCACTCCGGGTTTTGCTCGGGATGGGCGCTTGATTCTGGACATCAGGCATGGCATTGTAGATCGTGATTGCCTTCTCGGGCTGAACAAGACCCAGCTTCAGGCAACGCTCCCTATCCGAGTGGTTAACGAATACTGTGCTATCCCCCAAGGCATTGCCTACACGCTCCATCTGCATAAAGAATGCTTGGCTCAGTCGACCTTGATGCTCTTGGAAAGCCGTGCCATGCACCGTGTGGACGATCAGCGGAACTTTCACCAATCTCGCTGCCAGGCGTCCCAAAAGACCGGGCTTGGAGGAATTAGTGTGAACGATGTCAAAGCGATGTCTATGAAAGAGCCACAATATCTGCAGCATTGCCGGGATGTCCATCGGCGAGATAGGATGCTTAAGCGCACTAAGCGGCAAGAACTTCCATCCCCGCACGCGAACCTCATCCTCGAGCTCTCCACCTACAGCGGATGCCACATAGATCTCAAATTGATCTTTGGGCAGACCATCCAGAAGGTGCAGCGAAAAGCGTTGCACTCCACTGAGCATGGGCAGAAGTTGCAGATGGATCAGCTTTTTCATTTCCTTTCAAATCTCAATACAGCAGTTTCTCCTGCTTTGATATTGGCAAAACGCACCATGTTCCCATCCAGCTTTGCCTTATGTCCGTGGATCTCGAGGATCTTGATCTCTCCCCAAAGGCGAAGACAGAAGTGATCCATATCATCAGCAAAATATACGTTAATGGCATAGTCATCGCTTTCCATCGTTACCCGGCTGCGCTTTCCCCACCACTGACTGAGCTCTTTGGCGCTGGGATTCCAAATTGGCTGAGACTTGATCAGTGCCAAGATATAAGAATACAGCTTGCTACAATAGTGAATGTCATGATATGATGCCAGTGAAAAGTCCAGTGAAAAAACTCCGTGGGTACGCAGGATTTGCTGGAAATAGCTCTTGATCTGAGCTTTGGCATCGTCAAGCGCCAAAATCTTGTGCTTGTTCACTCGCAGATACCGATCCCGATAGGTCGTGGGCAGCATCAAATAGCCCGCTTTTCCGCCCAACCACGGATGGTAGGGATAGGTCGTGCCGTCATAAAAGCCGGGAGAATCTTGGAAAGCGCCACTCTGATCATAGAGTGGATTCAGCTTCTCGTGCAGGCCGCGAATATCAGGATTGCTGTTATAACCCAATTGACGGATGCCGATCTGATCTCGCTTGAGCTGATGCAGCATCACCTGTTTGCGCGAGAGCATCTCATCTCGCGTGAGGCGATCATTGGGCAAGAGCAAGCCAATATCATAGTTCTTTTCGAGGATACCTTGGATCTCTTCCTGCAATAGAGTGTCCTCCAGGCCGTAGTCCAACTCTTCGCACTTATCAGTGCCTAAAAAGAAGGTCGAGCGACAGCCATTCTCGCGCTCCAGCTCGATGAACTCCTCAAAGTTCCAATACAATTCATAATTCGTAAAGAGATATACGATCTTGCCCCAAAAGCTTTGCCACCACTGCCGAAGCTTCAGCGTGAAAAAGAGACTCAAGTCATCAGCGATGGAGAGCACCAAGGACGTCATATCCCACTTCTGAAGGTCATCGACAGTGTGAGACAGCAAGACCGCCGCACTCTGCGCTTCCGGCCAATTGCACTTCTGCGCCAGCGGGATCTTCTTGTGATTTGCGTGTTCCTTGATCATGGATTCAATCAGCCACAAAAGACTGTCTACAGCTGGAGTATCACGATATTCGAAGAAAGCGCTCTTTTCGTCGTCAAACGCCTCATTGATGGATCCGGGATGGAGCCTGCGCTCCCGCGAAGAGAGATGATGGAAGATATTGCCCACCAGATCAAAATTGATCTTGCCCCCGCTGATTTCCTCGTCGATAAAGTTCTCCGCTATGTTGTTGAATGCGCGGCTACTGATTATGTGAGTGGGATACAGCAGCTTCTTTTTCTTCAGAGTTCGCCTCAACCCCTCAGCGCTAAGCGCATTTGGCTCCCAAAGCGATGGCTCGCAGATGATGAAGATCGTGATATAATGCTTCGCCAAGACCTTGATCTGCTCTTCATCCGGCTCGCTCACACTATAGAGCACGACGATGTCATTTGGCTTGAGATTCTCGTGACTGCTCTCAAAGCGGTGCGAAAAGCCAAGGCTGTGAAAAATGAAGTCAAAGCTATAGCGTATCTCTTTGGTAAAGCGTTCCAATTTATGGTCGATAAAGATAGTTATCATCAGATTCTATTCCACTCGTTCGATTTTTATCCAAGAAAAATCATTCTTTCTATGGAGTCAAGCAGTATTTCGTGATGGACCCCCTCAGTCTTGCAAACCGCTTTCTGCCAAGGTGTAATCAGCAAATGCTTGACACCTTGTCCCCACCGATTCTAGTGGTTTGGAAAGACTATGCCCTGCATAAGCCACGAGGCGAAGCTGTGTTTTGCTTTAAGGCTGCGCGGCTAGATGCTTCGTCAAAGCGCGGGATGGTCGAGTGATTTAGCTGAAGCCCTACAAACTTGCGGCTCACGCATAACCCATAACGCAAAACTACAAACCCCAGGAAAAACTATGAAAAAAGTATACGTCGCAATGAGTGCGGATCTCATTCATCCCGGACATCTCAATATCATCCGCGAAGCTCAAAAATATGGCGAGCTCCACGTCGGAGTTCTCACCGATCGCGCGATTGCCTCCTACAAACGCCTGCCCTATCTGGACTATGAAAAAAGAGCCGAGATAGTCAGCGCCATCAAGGGAGTATCTGAAGTCATCCCCCAGGAAACTCTGGATTATCGACCCAATCTCAAAGCGCTGCGTCCGGACTATGTGGTTCATGGCGACGACTGGCGCGAGGGCGTGCAAAAAGAAACTCGCCGACAGGTGATCGATTGCATCGCTCAGTGGGGCGGTGAACTCATCGAGATCCCATACACCAAAGGGATCTCCTCCAGCCTGCTAAACAAAGCAGTTCGCGAGATCGGCACCACTCCCGAGCTCAGGCGCAAAGCACTCAGACGCTTGATAAATTCCAAAAAGATCGTGCGCATTCTCGAAGCACATCATGGGCTCTCAGGCTTGATCGTGGAGCACAGCTCAGTCATCAAGGATGGCATCAAGCGCGAATTTGACGGCATGTGGGCAAGCAGCCTCACCGATGCTACCAAGCGCGGAAAACCGGATCTTGAGGCCGTCGATATCTCCACCCGCCTGGGCAGCGTCAATGACATCCTCGAGGTCACCACAAAGCCGATTATCTTTGATGGCGACACCGGCGGCAAACCGGAACACTTTATCTACACCGTCCGCACCCTCGAGCGTCTCGGTGTCTCGGCTGTAATCATCGAAGACAAGATCGGGCTGAAGATGAACTCCCTTTTTGGCACAGATGTGCCTCAGACCCAAGACAGCATCGAAGGATTTTGCCACAAGATCACAGTCGGCAAAGCAGTACAAATCACAGAGGATTTCATGATCATCGCGCGCATCGAAAGCCTGATCCTGGAAGCCGGCATCGAGGATGCCCTCACCCGCGCCAAAGCCTATATCGCAGCCGGAGCAGACGGCATCATGATCCACTCCAAAAAGAGCGATCCCGCCGAGATTTTGGAGTTCTGCTCCAAGTTTCGCGCCATGGACTCAGCGACTCCGCTCGTGGTGGTCCCCTCCACCTATGACGTTATCCGCGAAGATGAGCTAATCGCAGCCGGAGTAAACATCGTGATCTATGCCAATCAGCTCCTCAGAAGCGCTTATCCGGCGATGGTCAAGACTGCCAACTGCATCTTGGAAAACGGACGCGCCTACGAAGCTCGCGAAAACATGATGTCCATCAAAGAGATCCTGCATCTGATACCTAATTCATGAGTTCTTAAGTTACGCTGCCACTTCGCGGCAAATCGAATGGACAATGTACGATTTACTATTAGGGTGTCGCTGCGCACGGATCTGCCTTATTACTACCAGCCCAAAACCAGCCTTCCACTGTGAAACGCCACAAAGTGGGTGAATGTTAGCTGATTACAACCTTAAAACTTGGGGAAAGACATGATATCAACCAGTAACTTCCTATCCACGCTCCGCCATCGCGGCATTGATTTTTTCTGCGGTGTGCCGGATTCCCTGCTCAAAGAGCTCTGCGCCTGCATTGAAAGTGAATGCAGCGATGAGCATCACGTCATCTGCGCCAATGAAGGCAGCGCCATTGCTGTGGCAGCGGGGCATCATCTTGGCTCCGGGAAGATCGCCGCTGTTTACATGCAAAACAGCGGTTTGGGGAATGCCGTGAATCCCCTGCTCTCTCTGGCGGATCGCGCGGTGTATTCCATCCCCATGCTGCTCATCATCGGCTGGCGCGGCGAGCCCGGCATCCACGATGAACCGCAGCATGTCAAGCAAGGCGAAGTCACTGAATCCCTCCTGCAATGCCTCAACATCCCCTTTCGGATCCTGGATTCTGAGACCGATTATGAGCCGATTCTCGCAGAACTGCTCAGCTTGGCAGCCTCAGAGAGCCGTCCCGTAGCACTCTTGGTAAAGAAGAAGACTTTTGCCAGATTCTCATCGCCCCAGTCTACTGATCCCGCTCCCACGCAGCCAGCCTTTCTACGCGAAGCAGCGCTGGATATCATCTTGCAATATATGGGAGATAGCCTGATCGTCTCGACCACCGGCAAGAGCTCACGCGAGCTCTATGAACTTCGCGAAAAACGGGGCGAAACTCAGCGCGATTTCCTCACGGTCGGCTCCATGGGACACAGCAGCTCCATCGCCACCGGGATTGCCCTAGCAAATCCTTCCCGGAGACTTATCTGCATCGATGGAGATGCCGCCTTGATCATGCACATGGGCAGCCTCGCCGTGATCGGCAAACTGGCGCCACGCAATCTTATCCACATCCTGATCAACAACGGCTGTCATGAGTCAGTGGGCGGACAACCCAGCGCCGCTAGCAACATGGATTTTGCCGCACTGGCACAAGCGACAGGCTATCCGCATTACTTTTCGGCAGATTCTCCCGCCACTCTGGAATCCGCTCTGGCGCAGATCATTGATCTCCCCGGTCCCATTCTCCTGGAGATCCGCGTCAAACCCGGCTCTCGAGCGGATCTGGGCAGACCCAAGGCATCTCCTCTGGATTGTAAACATAATTTTATGATGAATCATTCATTCCTTTTGCTATCAACCGTCGCTCAGCGACTCCTCCATCCTTCATCCTTCATTATTCATTATTCATTCCTTATAGCCATGCTTCTAGCGCCTAATGTTATCTTCGCCTACCTCGACCCGGGCTCCGGCGCTGTATTGGTCAATCTCCTCATTGCCGGAATTGCCGCGCTTCTTTTCTCCCTAAAGGGCATATTTCTAAGGCTGATCGGCAAGAAAGAGGCGGAGCGTCCACAGCCACAGAAGAGCTCAAAGATCGCCATCCTCAGCGAGGGCAGGCAATATTGGGCGACCTTCGCGCCCATTATTGATGCTCTGATTGCCAAAGAGATGGACTTTGCCTATTACAGTCTGGACATCACGGATCCAGCGCTGAAGATCGAAAATCCCCACATGCGCGCCCGCTTTCTGGGCTTTGGATATCCGGCAAACTATCGTGCAAGCAGGATACAGGCGGAATACCTGCTCTGCACCACGCCCAATATCGGCAGTCCCGGCTATCCCATTCAGAAGTCCCCTCGGGTCAAGCAGCTCATTCACATCTTCCACTCCATCAATGACCTCGCCATGTATCGCAAAGGCTCGCTTGATCACTATGACGCGGTCTATATGCTGGGAGATTGGCAAGCCAAATCCATTCGCGAGCTGGAAGCCAAGCGTGGACTTCCACCCAAAAAACTGCATAGCCTCGGCTTGCCCTATCTGGATGTCTATCAGAAAGATGCACGGCCTTCCGAGCGGGGCAGCAAGCCCTGCGTCCTGGTGGCATCATCTTGGGGACAAAAGGGCCTGCTTATGGCATATGGCGTCGGCTTTGTCGAGGCCTTGGCAGAGCGTTATCGAGTGATCCTGCGCCCGCATCCGCAGTCCTACCAAAGCGAACCCAAAGCCATGGCAGCCTTTGAGAAAGCGCTGGCAGATCACCAAGTTATCTGGGATCGCGAACTCTCCCCGGTGGGCTCCATGCGGCAGGCGGATATCCTGATCTCGGATACCTCATCCATCCGTTTTGACTATGCATTTTTGTATCAAAGACCGGTGATCACTCTCGAGATCGAAGCCGCAGCCATGCCGGGTTATGAACTCGATGATCTTGACGAGATCTGGATGGATAGCGCCGCGTCTCAGATCGGGAAACTAATAAAAAAGAGCGACATAGATGCCTTATCCGAGATTGTGCGGGAGCTGCTGGATGGCTTTGATCCCCGGCCCCTGATTGAGTTCCGAGAGCGCACTATCGTGAATTTTGGACAGGCTGGCAAAGCGATCGCGGAACATTTGTCCATGGATTAGGTTATAACGTTTTGGCGTTTTGAGTTACGGGTTATGTGTTATGAGTTATGTGTCCCACCCCTACATTAGTCATTTTACATCTTCACTACCAGCCCAAAGCAAGTCATTCCGGAAAGTCGAACGGAG
The DNA here is from genome assembly GCA_937960795.1 of uncultured bacterium. Lineage (GTDB taxonomy): Bacteria > Cloacimonadota > Cloacimonadia > Cloacimonadales > Cloacimonadaceae > UBA5456. The sequence continues at coordinate 16,489 of CALGPA010000071.1, forward strand.
TGAGGCTTATCCGGAATCCATAACCCATCCACGAATCTACACTAATTATCACGAATTGTTTTAAAGTATAGAGACATACCAAACCCCCGGCATCTATCTGAAAACCCGTAACGCTGAATCGCCAAACTAACCTCTACCTTTATATACTTCACATTTTGGTCACAAATCCAATAGATCTTTTCCCATACCCACTATGTAGGCGTGGCTTGAAGCCGCCCATAGTAGACGCGACATCTTGTCGCGTGGGATGGTATCCGCCCATAGTAGACGCGACATCTTGTCGCGTGGGATGGTATCCGCCCATAGTAG
>CALGPA010000072.1 GCA_937960795.1 uncultured bacterium
ATCCTGATCGATTTTGGCGGCTTCAAGGTCTTTGATTCTGCCACGGTGGATACCAATATCCTGCTTACGCAAAACTCTGCGCCCGGCAAGCCTGACGGCAGAGCATGCAGCATCAAAAAGGACTTTCATAAAGGCGATAGCATCACCAAATATGTGGCAGAGCATGGCATCCCCCTGCCTGCCTTCAGTGCCGAGAGCTGGATCATCTCAGACGATTCTGCTCAAAAACTCAAAGCCAAGATCGAACGCATCGGCACCCCGCTCAAGGACTGGGATGTGTCCATCTATCGTGGGATTTTAACCGGATACAACGAAGCCTTCATCATCTCCGGGGCCAAAAAAGATGAACTCATCGCCGCTGACCCCCGCTCTGCTGAAATCATCAAACCCATACTCAGAGGGCGTGATATCAAACGCTATAAAGCTGAATTTGCGGATAAGTGGTTGCTCTTTATTCCCTGGCATTTTCCTTTACACAAAGACACCAATATTTCAGGAGCGTCTCTGGAAGCGGAAGAAGAATTCGCCAAGCAATATCCTGCCATATATCGGCATCTTTTAAGTTATAAAGAACAACTCTCCCGAAGGAACAAAGCTGAAACAGGAATCAGATATGAGTGGTATGCGCTACAGCGTTGCGCAGCTACCTATTATACAGAATTCGAAAAAGAGAAGGTGGTGTATGGGCAGTTTAGGAAAGGGGAGTTTCACTTCGATTGTACAGGATTCTTTTTGTCAAGTAACGAGTATATGATTGTGGGGAACGATAAGAAGTTTCAGGATTATATGAAATATCTTACAGCTATTCTTAACTCGCGAACACCATATTATCATGCATCTCAAATAATGAATAGTCTCAGCGGCAATACGACCATAGCTCAAAAGAGCTCTTTCGTTATGATACCCATTCCAATAATTGAGAAAGATGCTATGAGGCCTTTTGAGAATATTGTTGAAATGATAATATGCTACAAAGCAAAGAATCATTCTACCCAAGACCTCGAATCCCAAATCGACCTCATGGTTTATAAGCTTTATGAGCTTGAATATTCGGAAGCCAAGCTAATTGATCCGGATCTGGATTCCGTCCTGGCATCTTTTGGTCTTTCCGCGCAGGATTTTGACCGGATGACGATTGAGCAGTTGGGTAACCTGTCACTTAACAATGTTTAGAATATAGTATGAAGGAGTCATATTATGCAAGGTAGTACTTTTTGTTCGAAGCGCTTGATTACTGCCCATCCAGGAAGAATGATCTATCCGTGGCAAAGCTATTTAGATCAGTATGTCCGTGCGGCTGATATTCTGTTCAAGTCAGTTGGAGATGGATCATACTGTGTTGATACTCTTGTCCACCCTCTGATGTACCTTGTATCCCATTCCATAGAGTTAGGACTTAAGCTATGCATTTATGATCTACAACGAACATTGAAAAAATCTCCCTCGAAAGAAAACACACATAAACTTAGAGAATTAAAAGGTCAATACCTAGATCTCAGGAATGAGTTTATTGAACACTGCGATAAGGAGGGTATCAATCGCTCAGATTTTGATGCAGATGCTTTGAAACGAAGCTTAGAAGAATTGATATCAGGAAAAGACAACCCATTTTTCCCCGGATTATCTTACATTGATAAACAATCTCAGAAGTTCCGATATCCATGTGTTAAAGCGAAGACCTCTGATAAGGATTCTACCAAAGTCGATAAACCCTCATTTTCTTGGACAGACAAACTCAACTTAGAAGAAGTATGGAAATTGTACAAAGACGCAATGACTCTGTTACAATGCGAGCCTATGGTCATTGGTGATATAATAGGGATACATGATGAATAATCATTTTAAATGCAATCTCTCCAGCTTAATAGCGTCCAACCGCAGCCAAATTCCTATAAGATGGGGGGTCTTGTTTCTTTCCTGTTGAAGGATGGGGATTTGGCGTATGCATATGAGCAGAAGAGCATTACTGGAACCAGAAAACACTTGGATAGTTTTTGAGTCATGCACGATACGCGGGTACTATCTGGATTAATTTTAGGTGGCTAGCACTATGAATAATAAGCTGTTAGCGATTTCAAACTTTCGCAGAGCGAAATTTGAGCTTGACTTTATAGCCAGTTGGCTATATCTTGTCTTTGTATGATGAAGATCAGATACTCATCAGAAGAAGTTCGGCTTGAAGAGATAGAGTATCAGAAGACTCATCCAGATCTTTATAGGCAGCTACGCTTTGAGTATAGAAAGGTGAAAAGTATGAATTGGGAAGACTTCGAGGTTTACATGAAGGAAGAGCTTGCCAAGAGTGATCAGAGTAAGCGAATAAAGCGTATTGGTAAAGAAGAAAGGTTCGAATTTCGCATACCACCACACAGTGAGAAAGGAGTTTTAAGAGTCTTCTTTACATTAGGTGGAGATTGTTACACTATATGGATCACTGATGTTGTTGACAAGGATAACGAGCCCAAGGAAGCCAAAAATAAGAGCCGTAAGAAGCGAAAAAAAGGGAGGAGAGATGGCAAATTCAAAAAAGGTAAAGCTGCGCAAACATAATGAGTCAGCGAAAGAACTGGACATAGATTTCTCCTCGATTCCTAAGTGGAAACAGGACCTGATCGATATCGTATCTGATCTCTCTGTGAAAAGAATCAAACTGAGGATGACTCAAGATGAACTGGCTCAAAAAATGGGTGTAAAGCAACCTGTGGTCGCCAGATTTGAACACATGGGCAGGACGCCCGGGCTGGAATCAATCTATAAGTATGCTGAGGGGCTGGGAGTTGAGCTGAAACCGCTGCAATTTGCCGAAGAATTTCGCATTTATAAGGCTGAGGATGATGAGGAAGATTTCCCCTCTGAAGTTTTTGCACCCTGGCAGAAGAACGTATATAGCATAGTGGCGGATCTGGCCGTGTATCGGATAAAACAAAGGGTGAGTCAGGCCGAACTGGCAAAGCGCATGGGCACCAGTCAATCAGTGATTACCCGCTTTGAGAGAATGGGCAGAATCCCCACCATTGAATTCATCTACAAAGTAGCTGAAGCCCTGGGAGTGGAGCTGGAGGGGCTGAGCATCAGAGAGTATCCCATGTATTCGTGTTCATTCCAAGATACTTCTTACTTTGATTCTATGGTGGCACAAGCAGAAGAATTGTCGAGCTTCACAGAAGAGGATTACCCACACACTATAAAATTGAGAATTCCCAAGGATTCATTCACTAATGAACTCTGTGCGGAATTCAGCGCGCTTCCGGCAGAATCGGATAGCATAGAACCCAATGTTGTGCTCTCAGATATGGGTATGCACGCAGCATAAAAGGATATAAGTATGGATAAGCAGCAGCAACCTGGCATAATAGTAAAGGCGATTTATCAGCATAAATGCAGCTTTGAGAGAAAGCAGGGATATAAAGGCCCAATTTCCAGTAACTTTGCTTTCAATTATGGCTTCCGGATATTGGATGATGGATGTGGGCTGGCAGAGCTGACGCTATCTGCAAAGGGGATCAGTAAGGATTCAAAGTTAGCTGTGTATGATTCTGAGATTACCTACATAGGGATTTTTGGAAGCATTGAAGGATCTGAGAACATGAGTTTGGAAGACTTTCTGGTTAATAACGCCCCTGCTTTACTAATGCCATACATCAGAGAGAGTCTTTCAGGATTGAGTGCCAAAGCAGGACTGCCAGCGGTATATCTGCCTCCGATCAATATAGTTGCCCTAATGAGTCAACAAGCTCTTGAGAATAAGGAAGAGCTGCCAGCTACTAAGGCAAAGGATAGCAGTAAGTGAGCTTCAGCATCGGGTTCAATAACTGATTCTGATTAAAAAGTCTATTGGGGATGATCCCGAGACCCAATGTGTGGGATATTTAGGTATAGGGAGCGATTGATGAGTTGTAGCAGACAAGGGATTCTACAAGAAATCGAACACATCCGCATGCCAAAATCCTACAAGATGGGAGTTTTTCTCTGCATGCCATTATCTCTATTGGCTTCAGGGTCAATAGCATTATTGGAACCCATTTCCGGCAATGGGCTACGGGGCGTTTGCGGGAATACATCGTAAAAGGCTTCGCTTCTCCAATGCTTCATCATGAAGCAGCAATATCATGGCATTGTCTCCCGCATCAGTCATTCCGGAACACGTAGCGCAGCGATTCGGGGTCCCTGCAAAAATGCGCAGCAGTTTTGTGGGGCTAAGAAATGTATCCGGAATCTAGCACTAAGGCCTCACTAAAGCTTGTCTTCAATCATGCGGTTACAAGCCGCATCCACATTGATGCTCCGCAGGAGCGGAATCTTATAGCCGTGGGCGTAAGCCCGGGGATTCATGTTCGAGACGGATGCTTTGTTTAGAGAACATTCCCTCCCCCGGATATGGGTATTGCCCAAATCCGGGGGAGGGACTTGAAGATATATGAACTATTGCCGTGTCACGGGGCTCACGCCCCGAGCTATATGCTGACGCCCTATGGGCTTGACAGAATTCTGGATCATTCATGCCTTCCCGATGGGGATCAGGTAATCCTTAGGAGACATTGATGCTATCTGAAATGACGTGCCGCTGGCACTCAAATGGCGACTTGTCAGGATTTGATTCTCAAACCTCTCATAGGTCAAAACCAATTCGTGGACAGATTATGGATTATAGATTCCGGATAAGCCTCACT
>CALGPA010000073.1 GCA_937960795.1 uncultured bacterium
CCGTCACAGCGGGCTGAGCATCACACAGACTGAGGCCCAGCTGAGGCAGAATCTGGGTTCCGCTCAGCGGGACCTGCCCGGATATCGGGATTATGCGACGCTCATGGATGAGATCTATGTGCTGCCCGTCCTCTATCCGAATTTGGTGGATCTATATATCTTGGGCGATACTTGGGGTAGCCGATATGCCGAGCTGGGGCATGCTGCATATGCGGATTTTGAGCATGAGGTCGTGGCGGTCAAGCTCAGCCAGGATGTCTTGGAAAGCTTGGACAAGCCGCAGTTTTATTTCCTCGGCACGCATCACGCTCGTGAGCCGATCTCATTGGAAGTGACCATGGAGATCCTCTATTATCTTTTGGACAATTATGGCACCGATCCCACGGTCACGGAGATTGTGGACAGCTCTGAGATCTGGTTTATCCCTCTCTTAAATCCGGATGGGCACAAGCTGGTGATTGATCAGACCGATATCTGGTGGCGCAAAAACATCCGGGACAACAATTCAAACCAAGCAATTGATACCGCCACCTATGGTAATGGCACGGATGGGGTCGATCTCAACCGCAATTACAGCTACAAACGAGGCAATATCAGCGCATCTGACGATCCCTGGTCTGTAACCTATCGAGGCCCCGAGGCGTTTTCGGAGCCGGAGACACAGGCTTGGCGGGATTTTGCGGAATCAAAGCATTTTCTGGCGGGGATCAGTTATCATAGCTATGGCGAGTATGTGCTATATCCCTTTGGTTTTGCCGCGAACACACATGGACCCGACCATCAGGAGCAGGCTCTTTTGGCAGAAGCGATGGCGGCTACGATCGGTAAGCAATCGGGCGGAAGCTATGATGCCATGCCTTCCTATGGGCTCTATCCCGTGAGCGGATCAGCCGAAGATTGGGCATATGGCGAGCTGGGCAGCTTTTCCTACACTATCGAGATGGCAGAGCAATTTATCCCCCCCGCCAGTGAGTTGCCTCAGATCCTGCAAAATCATCTTAATGCCGCCATGATCCTTTTGCAACGCAAGAACTATAAGACCTTAACCGGGCATATCAGCTGCGCGACGACTGAGAATCCACTACGCGCCAGGATCCACGTCGAAGATCTGGACGACCGTCTGCCCGAGCGAACCGCGTATTATTCACGCGTAGATTGGGGATCCTATCACCGATTTTTACCAGAGGGAATGCATCATGTGGTCATCTCAGCGGAAGGCTATCTGCCTCAGAGCTTTGAGGTGGAGATCCTGCCCGATGTACAGACTATCCTAAACGCGAGTTTGCTCCCGGCAGATCTTGTAGATCAATGGGTCACTATCACGGATATCATGGACAGTCCACTTACGGGTGCGCGTCTTGATCTGGAAACCGGCACGAGCTTTTACGCCGGGGAAGATGGCAGAATCCTGATCCCGGGAATCTATGCCGGCAGATATGAGATCGAGATCAGTCAGCCCGGCTATGGCAGCTTGCAGGCTCCCGTCTATTTTGGCGAGGGGGATCTGCAGTTTCGTCTGTTGGATACCGCGGAGTATGCCGACGACTTTGAAAGCGGAAACACAAACTGGCAACTGACCGGGTTCTGGGGCTTGTGTTCTTCTGAGCAATTCAGCGGAAGCTTCAGCCTGGCGGACAGCCCGGGAGGGCATTATTCAAACAACGTCTCCAGCTTTGCCGCTAGTCCCATGATAGACTTAACCTATGCGGACTATGTGAATCTGCAGTTTATGTGCAAGCATTCCTTCCGGCCGGATTCTGATCATGCCACTTTGCGCTATCGGGAAGAAGGCAGCAACGTGTGGAACAGCATCGACGTCTTTTCCGGGATCAAGGATTGGCACCAAAAGGACGTAGATCTCAGCTTCTTGGCAGGCAAGAGGATACGCCTGAGTTTTGCGATCTCGACAAACAGCACTTTGGTCGCAAGCGGTATCTATATCGATGACATCGCGGTGTATACCGCCAGTCGCGTGTTACACAGCGAGGATCAGGTATTGCCGGCTCTGAGTATCTTCAGCTATCCGAACCCCTTTGCCGAGCAGATCAAGATCGAGATCAAAAGCGCGGAAGGCAGCCCATCAGAAGCCGCTGTCTACAATCTCCGCGGACAGAAAGTCCGTAGTCTGGACACGAAAAGCTTGACGGAACAGTGCTTTGAGCTGATCTGGGATGGGAAGGATGAAAATGCCAAAGCTGTAGCAAATGGCATCTACTTCCTGCGTATAAATACAAAGCGGGGACCCGCCATCACCCGGAAGATCATTAGACTTAACTGAGGAAGATTTGGAAGACATCATACTGCAAAATATCAGCAAGGATTTTGGCGCTTTTAGGGCAGTGAACGAGGTGAATCTCACTATTAAAAGCGGTGAACTCTTCTCCTTTTTGGGGCCTAGCGGCTGTGGCAAGACCACCCTCTTGCGCATGATCGCGGGCTTTGAAACGCCCAGCGAAGGCTCCATATATCTGGGAAACCAGGATATCTCCGATCTCCCGCCATACAAGCGGGAAGTGAACACCATCTTTCAAAATTATTCGCTCTTTCCGCATATGAATCTCTTTGACAATGTGGCTTTTGGGCTCAAGATCAAGAAACGTCCCAAAGCGGAGATCAAGGACCGGGTTCAAGAAATGCTGAAGCTCGTGAAGATGGAGGATCAAGCTGCCAAACATCCGGATCAAATCTCCGGGGGACAAAAACAGCGCATAGCCATCGCCCGGGCTTTGATCAATAACCCCCGCGTGCTGCTCTTGGACGAGCCGCTGGCGGCGCTCGATCTCAAGCTGCGGCAGCATATGCTCATCGAGCTGATGGACATCCACGACGCGGTCGGCATCACCTTCATCTATGTCACTCATGATCAAGGCGAAGCGATGAGCATCTCAGATCGTTTGGCGGTGATGAATCAAGGCAGGGTCGTCCAAGAAGGCCCACCTGACGACATCTATGAGCGTCCCTCCAGCATCTTCTCAGCATACTTCATCGGTGAGACCAATCTCATCACGGGGGACGTCCACAAAGTCTATGACGACTATCTGGAATTGCACTGCCCGGACGGCACAGGGAAGATCCTGGTGCTGGACAGCAGCTTTCACAAACCCGTCGCAGAACAAAGCCGCATCACGCTCTCGCTGCGCCCGGAAAAGATCGCCATATCCCGCCACAAACCACGGCATCAAGACGACATCAATATGCTCAAAGGCCAGATCGAAGACATCCTCTATCTGGGCTCGCATACTCAGTATATCGTCCGTGTGGGCAAGCTCAAATTCAGGGTCTTCTCTCAGCACAAGCGAGTCTATTTTGACGACAAAGCTCTGGACTGGGAAGATGATGTATGGCTCTTTTGGCATGATACCGACACTTGGTTGATTGAAGACAATCCCTTTGAAGTCCTTGCCGATGCGGAGCTGGACGACAGCGGGAATCTCAAACGCTATGTAAAACGGAGCAAGATCTGATGCCTCAGAGTCGCGAAGCTTTGCAGGAGAAGAGAAAGAACCTCAGCAGCTGGCTCTTGAGCTTGCCGACCATGATCTGGCTGGCATGCTTCTTTTTGGTGCCCTATCTGATAGTCGTCTTTTACAGCTTCCTGACCCCTGATATCTATGACGTGAAGTTTGAAGTCTCACTGGAGGCTTATCGCCAGATCTTTACAGACGGATATCTGCAGCCTTTTTTCTTGTCCTTCAAACTGGCTATCTACACCGTGCTTATCTGCCTGCTATTGGGCTTCCCGGTGGCATACTACATGGCGCGAGCAAGCGAGAAGCTCAAAAACACTCTTTTGATCCTGATCATCATCCCCTTTTGGACAAATCTGATCATTCGCATCTTCTCATGGCGCATCTTTCTCTCCTATAGCGGAGTGCTAAATGAAGCGCTGATAGGACTGGGGATGATCTCCCAACCCCTGGAGATCATGCGCACCAATCTGGCTGTGATACTTGTGATGGTCTATGTGTATCTGCCCTATATGATCCTGCCTTTGTATAGCGTCTTGGAAAAGCTTGATTTCACGCTGCTCAATGCCGCGATGGATCTGGGCGCAAACGAGGTCAAGGCATTCTTTAGGGTCACATTGCCCTTGGCTGTGGAAGGGATCTTTGCAGGGACTCTCTTGGTCTTTATCCCCGCATTGGGAGCATATCTCATCCCGCAATTGGTGGGCAACCAGCGCTCGCTCTATGTGGGGCAGGTCATCACCTACAAGGTCAAGAACATCCCGCGTAATTGGCCGATGGCTTCCGCGCTCTCGCTGACTCTGCTTTTGATGGTGGCGATCCTTCTATTGATCATGTATGCGATCTATCGGCGTCATCTGGCGAGGAGGCACTACTGATGAAGCCCTCCCGCGCTAAACTGTTTAAAGGACTCAATCTCACCGCGTTCAGCTTGGTGATGGTTTTTTTGTATATTCCGATCCTGATATTGATCGTGTATAGCTTCAACGACTCCCGCATCATCTCGGGATGGCAGGGTTTTACGCTCAAATACTATGCCCAGCTATTTAGTAATCCGACCATCGGCGAAGCCTTTCGCAACACCATGCTGATCGCCGGGCTGAGCACACTGATCTCCACATCCTTGGGGATCATGGCGGCTCTGGGTTTGGAGAACAAGCGCTTTAAAGCCCGAGGGGGACTTCTGGCCTTGATCTACACTCCCCTTGTGATCCCGGATATCCTGATGGGTGTGTCCTTGGCGCTGCTCTTCAATTTCACCAGAGTCAATACCGGGATGGTGACAGTGCTCATCGCCCATGTCACATTCTGTATCTCATACACTGTGATCGTGATCCAATCCCGCTTGGAAGGCTTTGACTATTCCTTGGTGGAGGCAGCTGCGGATCTCGGAGCAAGGCCGCATTACATCTTTTGGCGGATCAAGTTTCCCTTGATGCTCCCCGGGATCATCGCTGCCGCGCTTTTGGCATTTACTCTTTCGATCGATGACTTCATCATCACCTTCTTCACATCCGGAAGGGGATTTGACACTCTGCCTATCTATGTGGAAGGCACCATTCGCCGAGGGACGATTACCACGATCAATGCCCTTTCCACGCTCATGATCGGCTTCACTCTCTTCTTGGTGGTGATCACCAAGCGCATCCGCAAGATCCTGATCTCTGCCCTATAAATCCCCTTTGCTGAGCTCTGTAAGGATATCTTGCATCTGCTCTTTGGCGATATCGATGAAGATCTGTGCCTTGCATTTCTCAAAGAGCTCCAAGGCTCTATCCAGCTTTTCTTTGGCGTCTTGATAGAGGCCCTGGTCTTTGAGGATCATGGCGTGATTGAAGTGGCATCTCCCCAGCCCGTCGATGTCTCCCACTTTGGATAAAAGCGGCAATTGGGCTTGGTAGTAGCTTTCTGCTGTGGGATAGTCTTCCTTGGCCTTGGCGATATTGCCCAGATTCCCCAAAGTATGCGCGATTCCTTCTGTATCCTTGAGCTCTTTTTGCAGCACGAGATTCATCTCATAGAGCCTTTGTGCCTCTTCCAGATTGCCTCTGGTGAAGTTTAGGTCACCGATGGCGTCATAGCAAAATGAGCGCCCAACCAGATCCCCACATTCCTCATAGATCTTCAGCGCACTCTCAAAATAACCTTCTGCCTTTTCATCTTCTTCGAGATAGTAATGCGCTTCCCCCAGATTGTATTCGATGGTGCCGCAAAGATTCTTGTTTCCGATGCTGCGTGCCGATTCCAGGCTTATCTGATAAAGCCTGATCGCCTCTTTGATATCTCCCTGATTGCGATACAAGGTCCCCGTCTCCATGAGTAACTTGCTGTATCCCGTGCGATCTCCGAGTCGCTCACAGATGCCCAAAGCTTTTTGATAGTATTCTTGGGCTTCATCCTTCTTGCCGGTTCGGGATGCCACGATCCCCAGACCATTGAGCGCTATTCTTTCCTGGGTTACGTTCTCCTGCTTCCTGCTGATCTTTAGGAGTCGGCGATATCCCTCTTCAGCCTTGGAGTAATCACTGCGATTAAGATATAGGAGCGCTCTGCTGATCAGATAGTCTCCTTCCAGTTTTGGATCGGGATTTGCTCTCATTAGCTTCAGCAAGATTTCTTCTGATTCGCCATATTCCTTTAGAAGATTCAGAAACTGCAGTGCGTCCATATAGCGCAAGATGATTGCCCCTGCTTGATCGGACGCCATAATCTCTTCTTGGCTATCCTCAAAATAGGTGATCAAGTCACGATAATCCCCTGCCAGAAGCAGGATCCTCATCCACTGCAGATGAAACTGTGCGTCCAGCATCTCCCCATGCTGCTCTCGTATGCTGTCGGCTAGCTTCTTAGCCTTTGCCGGATCTCCTTGTAAGACCCAGTTTCTGAGGATCGCCAGGCGGATCTCATAGCATTCCCGGGACTCTGAGCAAAATTCGAGTGCCTGCTCATAGTAGTAGTTGCTCACCGCATATGCCGCCATCCGCGCGGTTTTCTGAGCAGCCTTGAGCGCATACGCCTGTGCCTTGACCGGGCTTTGCGCCATGATATAGTGATATGCAATCTTCTCGAGGGATCCATCGTCTTTTTCCTGAAGCTTTTTCTCATAGAGCTGAGCCAGTTTCTCGTGTAAACTGCGCTTTTCTGAAAGCAGGATAGTGCGATAGATGGCGTCCCGCATCAATTGATTTTGGAAGATATACCTGATCCCGGGGTCAAAATTGTGTTTTCCGATGATCTTCTCCTGGCTCAGATCCCAGACTATCCCATCGATCTTATCGCGCTGCTTGGCATCGCTAACCTGATTCAGATCCTCCAAGGCAAATGCCTTGCCGATGATGGAGGCGATCTTGAGCGTGCGCTTGGCCTCAGGGAGCAAGCTCTCATATTCGCTGAGCAGCAGGTTTTCTATGGTATCCGTGATGATCCCTTCATTCTGGAAGCGTTTCATATCTGCCTCAGCCAGGATCTCTGTCTGTTTGTCGGATTGCCCACGCACTACCCGTGCCAATTCAACCAAAAAGAGGGGATTCCCCTTGCTGAGATCAAAGAGCAATCGTGCTGCTTCCAATGAGATGAGCGGCAGCTCGTGCCTGATCAAGCTCTGCGCCTCAGGAAAACCAAGCGGCCCGAGCTGAAGGGAATGCACTGCCCCATCTGACGATGGCAAAAGATAATCATCCGGGATCTTTTTGGCAGCTAAGATCACACAGCTCGCTTTTCTTTCCAATAGATCGGCAAGCAGCATGCCGAAGATCTCACAAGAGCCGAGATCCATCCACTCGATATCGTCGATGAAGATCATGCTGCTATCTTTTAGTAGCGAGAGAGCGATCCGAGAAAGCATAAAGTGCAGCGATCTCCTCATATCATTATCAAGAAGCCCTGCTTTGGCGCCCGATACTCCAAAATATCGACCAATTAGCTTTTCATCAGCTGGCAGATCTATTTTGCGGCAATAGTCAATGAGCCTGCCCAGCTCCTTCTTGATATCAAAGATCATCAGATATCGGGCGATGAGCCTTAGAAACCAATCACACTGAACCCGTGCGTTGTATTCATCCAATGCGTCAATGTGAATCCCGGCCGCGTGATCGCCCTGGCAGCCTTTGAGGATCTGATATGCCAAAAAACTCTTGCCCGAGCCCGGCTCCCCGGTGAGCTGCACCAAGCAGCTATGCCCCGCGCGTATGTCAGCAAGGACTCCTCCCACAAAGCTCTCATGCGCCACCAAACTCCGGCTTTGATACTTTTCCTCGATGCTAAACCAAGAATCCGGGAGCTCATCCAGTAGGCGGTGAATCCTAATCGGCGAGGATATCCCCTTGACCTGTGTTTCCTCCACAAATCTGGAATCAAACCTGGTGTGCACATGCTCCAAAAGCTCTTCTGAGAACGATATCTCATTCTCTTTAGAAGCCTGCATCAAGCGCGCGGCGACGTTTACCATGTTTCCGATCACGCCATATTCATGCCGTCTCTTTGAGCCCAAGATACCTGCAAAGATATTGCTATAGGTGATGCCTTGTCGGAGCATCAGACCGGTGTCGCATCTGTGTTTGAGCCTAAATGAGCAAGTGAAGGCGCGCTCTATATCATCAGTATGCCCATAGGGCGTGCCAAAAGTGATCAAGATCAGATAGCCCTTGTCGGTAAAATCAATCTTATTGATCGTCCCATCCAGTTCATACACTTGTTTTTGGATCACCTTATAGCAGCGGTGAAACATATCTTCGGGGATCAAGTGCATCCCCTCGGGCGGACATAGATGCATGAAGATCGCGGCGCTATTGCGTAGCTCGGCTCCAAAAGACTGTTCTTTGAGCTTTTCCTTCACATTCTCCGACACAAAACTCTCCGCAAAGTTCATGTGTAGCGGCTCTCTGTGGATAGGAGGCTGATATGGCAGCTCCAGATAGTCTTTTATCTCCTCGCTGACTATGATCTCGCCCCGCTTTGCAGACTCTGCTAGGCTATATAGATCCCGCACCGCCATTCCATCCACATAGTAGTCCAGATGATAGCAAGGATCCCCCACTACATTAAGATGGATCTGTCCATATTTGATGGCGCCATTGTAGGCAATCTCCACTTTGTACTTGCGCCCAAAATCAACATTTAGTCTGTCCATCGCCTCCTGCATCCGCTCTTTGCAGTGTATGATCCGTGGAATCACCAACTCAGGCTCTCCGGGAAAGACCATAAACATCGCGTCTCCGCCAAACTTCACCAAGGAGCCACCCTCTTCTTCGACACAGGTGAGCATCGCCGAGAAATAGTCATTTAAGATCTCGATGATATCTTCGACGCCATAGTGCCCCCTGGAAGAGAGCTTCTGGGTGACGCTGGTGAATGAGCAGATATCAGTAAAAAAGATGCCGGCATGGCAGGAAGCGCGATAGGGCAACTCAAGGGTGTCTATGCTGTGCCCGGATGCTGCCAGACTATCAGACAAAAAGTCAGGGATCAAGCTTTGGTGCATATCTTCTCCATCTCTGCATGTGAATCGCAGTAGATTATTCTGAGCTTCAGTAAGATAGCCATATTCAGAGCAGCTTGGCTTTGTGTCAAGTCCTTTTAGGGATTGCGATTGATTTCTTCAGTGGGATCCTTGCCTTACCCTCACACAGCATTTAATTGAGGGGTTTCCTAAGGCAGAATTTCATTTGACACAAATGGCAGATCCAAAAGCATGGTCGTATGAAAAGCATAATCTTGTCCAAAAACTCTATTGATGAGCTTGATAGCCTTCCTCGCTCTTGGGTCTTCTACGCTCTAAAAAGCGAGACGGAATACCTCTATGCCTCGATCAGTGCCCATCTTGGTGCACGAATCAAGAGTTTTTGGCAAAAGAGCGAAGACGACAGCATCGTGGCAGAGCTGATGGCAGAAGCCAAGTATCTGGTATATCACAGCATGCCAGATTCCATGTCGGCTTTGATCATGCTCAAAAGTTTCCTCGTTGAAGAGCATCCCGGTTTCCAGCAGCGTCTGCAACCTTGGTCTGAATATGTATATCTCGCTCTGGATAGCCACCGTTTTCCCTTCATCTCGATCCAACAGCATACCAATGATGAATGGCTATATTTAGGCCCCTTCCGTAGCCGCTTTTTCCTAATCGACCTCATCGATAGCCTCAGCCGTATCGTGAAACTGCCCTATTGTGAGACGGGAAGCTATCCTTGCGACAAGTTTGACCGCGGGATCTGCCGGGGCTGGTGTCTGGCTCTGGCTCCCGCCAAAGAAACCGAGCTGGAGCACGACTTGGATAAGCTGGATATCCTCATCAAGGAGACCTTCCTGCATCCAAACAACGGCATTCTGGAAATGGTGCAAAAAGAGCGCAATCGCTATTTCGATGATTTGGAATTTGCCAAAGCAGACCTCTTGGATGATGAGATCAATCTGCTCGCAAAATACCGCGATTGGCTGAATTTCTTCTATGTCACCAAAGATCTCAAGTTCGAGAATCCCCAAGTGACCATACGCGAAGGGCAGCTTGCCCGTGCGGAGATAAACGGCAAGAGCTACAGCTTCCCCATCGACAGCACCATCCACCGAGAGAATGAACAATTGGCTTTGCCGCTCACCCGGCTGGACGAAGCAAAGATAATCTATGACTACATAAAGGAGCTCTCCCATGCATGACGAACTAAAAACACTCCCGATCATAAAAAATTCCTCGCACGGCAAAGTGCGTGATATCTACGATCTTGGCGAAAACCTCCTGATCGTCACCAGCGACCGTGTTTCTGCCTTTGACGTGGTGTTCCCAAATCTGATTCCGGATAAAGGCAAGGTGCTAAACGGCATCTCAGTGCATTTTTTCAAGAGCACATCTGATATTGCCGAGAACCACTTCATCACAGACCAAGTCGATGAATACCCCTCCGAGCTGCATCCCTTCAAGGACTACCTGGATGGGCGTTCGATGTTGGTCAAAAAGACCCGCGTCATCCCCTTTGAATGCATCGTGCGAGGCTATATCTCAGGCTCTGCTTGGAGTGAATACAAACGCACCGGCACCGTCGGCGGCATGATGATCGCCGAAGATATGCAGGAAAGCCAAGTCTTTGCAAAACCCCTCTTTACCCCTTCCACCAAAGCCACTGATGGACACGATGTCAACATCTCCTACCGCGAAATGATGGCTCATATGGATGAGTGGATAGCCAGATATCTCAAAGACACTTCCCTTGCCCTTTTCTCATACGCACATGAGATCATGAAAAAAGAAGGCATCATCGTAGCAGATACCAAGTTCGAATTTGGCACCATCGGCGACCGGATCATCCTCATCGATGAATGCCTCACGCCGGATTCCTCTCGCTTTTGGGAGATGGACACATATCAGATCGGACACACACCAAAGAGCTTTGACAAACAGTTTATCAGAGATTATCTGAATCAGACCGGCTGGGACAAACAGCCTCCGGCACCCGAGCTGCCTGAAGAAGTGATCAACAAAACCAGAGAGAAATATCTCACAGCATACAAAATCATTACAGGAAAAGAACTCACATGACAAAACTGATCTGCATCGTCGACGACGAAGAAGAATTGGTAGAAAACCTCAAGATAGAGATCCAAGAACTTCGCCCTGAGTGGGAAGTTCACACTTTCTGCGATGGCCTTAAGGCATTGCAAGAGATCATGGGCGGCAAGGTGGATGCGGTGCTGACCGATATCGCCATGCCCGATATGGATGGTTACGAACTATTTTGGCGCGTAAAAGACTATGATGAGAAGATCCCGGTGATCATGATGACCGGCTTTGGCTATGATCCAAACCATGTCTTGGTGCGTGCCAAGGTGGACGGCCTCAAAGACGTTATTTTCAAACCCTTCGACGTTGAAAAGCTCGTCGGTCTCATCGATAGTAAACTGGATAAGTGAGAAGACAAAGCTTTGCCCGAACTCACCTACTAAATCGCAGCTTTTTAAGCTATATCCTATACCCGGCTTCCCTCGTGTATGCCGGGTATATGCTTTTTAGGCGCAAAGTGCTTTTCCCTTCGCCTTACAAAGCGGATTTCCCCGTCGTCAGCATCGGCAATCTCACTATCGGCGGCAGCGGCAAAAGCCCGATTGCCATCGCTCTGATCAAGGCTCTCAAAGCGCGCGGGCTAAAAGTAGCCTATGCCTCTCGAGGATATAAATCCGCTCTGGAAGATGGCGCATTTCTGCTCTATGATGGCAAGAAATTTCTGCATCCTGAAGACAAAGCCGGAGATGAAGCGGTGATGGCTGCGCGCATCCTCAAGGATGTACCGGTCTTTTGTGGCAAGCGCCGCACTGACGTGCTCAAGCTTGCTAAAAGCCTTGCTTTGGATATCTTGATCTTGGACGACGCATTCCAGCATCTGAGAGTGCATCGAGATCTGGACATTGTGGTCTTTGATACACAGACTGCTCTGGGCAATGGCTTCGTCATCCCGGCAGGATTTCTCAGAGAAGGACTCTGCGCTCTTCATGGAGATTCCATATTGATCCTACATCAAAAGCCGGATGGATCCCCAAATCCCGCTCTTAAGCAAAGATTAAGACGCCAAGGACAGCCCCTATTTCGCGCTCATAGCCGCAGCTCGGATATCACTCATCAAGGGGAGATAATCGATCCAAAATCACTAAAAGGCAAGAACATCGCCTTGGTTTCCGCTATAGCTCAGCCCTTGTCGTTTGAAAGCAGCGTAAGAAAAATGGGCATCAGCTTTTCCGAGCATCACATCTTCGGCGACCATCACCCCTTTGCGGATAGCAAGACTGTGGAGCTGCTCAAGCAGGAGCCGGCAGATTATCTGCTCTGCACCGCCAAAGATGCCCCGAAGCTGGAGCCAATCTTTGGTAATCGCCTCCTGGTCGTGGGTCTTGAGACCACACTGGAGCCTGAGCTCATCGATTTTGTGATGAGCCTCGCCAAACGCTAGTCAGACAATCTATTCGTCATCATCATCCAGCTCACCTGCCAACTTATGAGAATAGATGAATTTGTGACTTCCCGCTTTTACCACGTTTTTCAGCTTGTCCGCAATCACTTCCACTTGATCGATATAATCAATGGTATTCAGTCCACCGGCAGGATCGCATTCTCCATTCTGGATCAAGCTAAGGATGCTGCTGCGGAGGTTAAAATGCTGTTCATTGATCCTACCCTCCATTTCGATGATCTTGTAGCTACAGTCTTCTTTGAGGCTCTCCATATACTCCAAGCATAGATCAAGCATAAACATGATCTTGGCATGCAGATCATCGATCATCGTGCCAAATTCCTCAGCAAGAGGATGCTTTTGCGCTGTCATCTGATAGTTTAGGATGCGGTTCACTTCTTCGGTAAAGTCTCCTATCTTCTCGATGTCATTGACAGTGTGCAATAGAGCCGGAATCTTTTGGATGATATCATCCGCATTGGTCTTTTCGTTGACTGCCACCAGATAGAGAGTGATCTCCCGCTGGAGATGGTCTATCGCCGCTTCAATCTTGCTGACACGGATCTGCTTTTTGTAGTTTTTGTCCTTAAATGCCTCATAACTCACTACCAATCCCAATCTCACTAAACGCAGCATTTCCCGCATCTCCTTGATGGATTGATCGATCGCCAGCTCACTATCCGAGATCAAGTGATAGTTCAGATGCTTTGGCTCGCCTAGATTGATGGTATCTATCTTATCTTTGGGGATGATCTTGGTCGCCAATCGCGCAAACACTCCCGCAAAAGGCAGACAGACAATGGTGTTAAACACATTAAAAAAGGTATGTCCATTGGCGACATGGCGCGCCAGATTCTCGCCTAAAAGTACATCCCCGGGCGTAATGCGATTTATCACTATGGTATACAATCCAAAATAGGTTAGCAATCCAAAGAGAATCGTGCCAAATGAATTGAACAAAGTATGCACCATTGCCACTCTGCGGGCAGTATAGTTTGTCCCGATCCCCGCCAGCCAAGCAGTGATCGTGGTGCCGATATTGTCACCAAAGACCAGATACAATGCTCCCTCAAAGGGGATCAAACCATTGCTGGCAAGCACGATCACGATTCCGACAGAGGCGGAGGAACTTTGGATGATCATCGTGAATATAGTGCCCATCAAGATGCCCAAGAGCGGGTTGCCGGCAATCTGAACCATGATATCTCTGGCAATCTGAGATTCACGCAGAGGAATCACTGCCGACGACATCACATTCAGCCCAATGAAGAGCAGTCCAAAGCCGATGATGATCTGGCTCCAACGCTCCATCCTGCGACTCTTGCGAATGAGCAGAAGGCTCACACCTGCGATGATAAAGGCAAAGGCATAGTGCCCGATATTAAAAGCTATCAATTGCGCTGTGATGGTCGTGCCGATATTGGCGCCCATGACCACACCCACAGCCTGAGCAAGAGTCATGATCCCAGCATTTACCAAGCCAATCATCATCACCGTGGTTGCCGAAGAGCTCTGCACCATTGCGGTCACCGAAAGTCCCACAATCACGCCCTTTAGCGGAGTGTTTGTGAGCATCTTCAGGATCCTGCGCATCTCGTTGCCTGCTACGGCATGGAGATTGTCGGTCATCTTGTTCATCCCGAAGATGAACAGTGCCAAGCCACCAAAGAAATTGATAATCTGTAATATAGACATATGTTCTGACGATCCTCTTACTATGATGGATTCATTTCTGAGCTTAAGCTTCTGCAGTCAAGCTTTTCTTTGCTTTTTTCGCTAGATGTCTGCATTTATAGATAGAAAAAAACCCGGAATCAGATCCCGGGTTTCATTTGGGGAAAAAGTATTACTTCTTTGATTGAGTCATTCTCTGTCAGGAGCATCACCAAGCGGTCCACTCCGATTCCCTGGCCACCCATGGGGGGCATACCATATTCCAGAGCTTCCAGAAAATCCTCATCAACCACGTTTGCTTCGTCATCTCCCATAGCTCTGAGGGCTGCTTGCGCTTCAAGCCGCGCTCTTTGATCCAAGGGATCATTCAACTCACTAAACGCATTGGCAAATTCACCTCCGGCGATGATCAATTCAAATCTATCTGCCAAGAGCGGATTCCCCGGCTTTGCCTTCGCCAATGGAGAGATCTCCTTGGGAAAATCACAGACAAACGTGGGCTGGATCAGGCTGTGCTCGACAAAATGCTCAAAGAGCACGGCAATGATCTTGCCTTTGCCGGATCCCGGGGGGATCTCAAGCTCATGCTTTTTGCAAAGCGCGATCAGGGCCTCATCACTTTCGTTTAGGACATCCACACCCAGCTTTTCTTGCACAAGCTCAGCCATGCCGGCTCGACGCCATTCGCCCATGAGATTGACCTTGTGGCCTTGATAGACGTATTCATCTTTGCCGATGACATTCTTGGCGAGATGCTTTACCATCCCTTCCACCAAGTCCATCATCCCGCGTAGATCCGAATATGCCTCATAGGATTCCAGCATGGTAAATTCCGGATTGTGAGTGCGATCCATGCCTTCATTGCGGAAGTTCTTGCCGATCTCATAGACCCGCTCATATCCGCCTACGATCAGACGCTTGAGATATAGCTCCACGGCTATTCTCAGATACAGATCCACGTCCAAAGTATTGTGATGGGTCACAAATGGCCGCGCATTGGCTCCGCCATATAGAGGCTGCAAGATGGGCGTCTCCACTTCCATATAGTCACGCTCGTTTAGATAGGATCTCATCTCACGGATAATCCGGGATCTCAGCTTAAAGACCTTGCGATGCTCCGGATTCAAAAGAAGATCCAGATAGCGCTTTCGGTAGCGCAGCTCGATGTCAGCAAACTCATCATAGCGGATGGTCTTGCCGTCTTCGACGCGTTCTTTGACCGCCGGCAGAGGACGGATGTTTTTGCCCAAAAGGCGGATTCTGCTGCAACGCAGAGAATATTCGCCGCTATTGGTGAAGAATGGGCTTCCTGTGGCTTCCACAAAGTCACCGGCATCACAGAGCTTGAAAAGTTCATAGTTCTCTTCACCGGTCTCATTTTTGGAGACATAGAGCTGGATCTTGCCGCTGTCATCTTCGAGATTGCCAAAGCCAAGTTTGCCCTGGCGGCGCATTGCCACGAGGCGCCCCGCCAGGGTAACACTTTCAGCTCTTTCCACCCAAGACTCACGATCTTCAAAAAGATCAGCTATCTTGTGGCTGCGTCCGCTTTCCACCGGGTAGGGATCAATGCCCAAGGCACGGATCTTCGCCAGCTTCTCTTTACGGAGCTTTATAAATTGATTGTCTGACATTATTAAAACAGATCTTTAAAGGGATTGTCCTCGACCAGAGCATTCTTTTCGTTGGCATATTTGCGCCACTCTTCGTCTCTGCGTCCACCACGACGTCCGCCACCATAATTATCACGATCACGATAGCTGTCTCTGCCGCTGTTGTCACGCGGATTACGATCTTGTTGCTGACGCGGACGAGATGCTGCTGCGATCTCTTCCGGGGTCCGGTCGGTATAATCCAAAGTGATGCGGTGGTTGCCTTTATCAATGGCTGTCACCATCAATTTCACAATGTCACCACTCTTGAAATCATCGGTTCTGCGAACTCTTGAGCGCGGCAGAAGACCGGTGATGCCTTCGCTGATGGTCACAAACACGCCGAAGTTTGTGGAGGATTCCACAGTGCCGTCAAACGGCTCTTCCAGCTTGACCACATCCTCGATGTCATCCCATGGATCAGGCTGAAGTGCCTTGAGCGACAATGAGATCTTCTGAGTGTCCGGATCTATGCGCAAGATCTGCACGCGCACATAATCGCCCTCTTTGAGGACTTCGCGCGGGTGCCCGATATTGCGGCTGCGGCTCATCTCGGAGACGGGGATCAAACCTTCCACTCCGGGCTTGAGCTCGGCAAAAGCGCCAAAGCTGTGCAAACGCAAAACGCGGCAATCCACTTCGTCACCTTCCTTGACTTCACTCATGGCCTGCAAGAAGGGATTTTCCTGCATGGCTTTGAGAGAAAGCGCTACTTTATCACCTTTGATGGCGAGGATCTTCACATCCAGCTCTTGTCCTGATTTGAGTACATCCTGAGGCTTGATCACGTGTTGCCAGGAAATCTCAGATACATGCATAAGCCCTTCCACGCCACCGATATCGATGAATGCGCCAAAGCTTGTCATCCGCATTACCTTGCCGGGAACCACGTCCCCTTCATTGAGCTTGGACAAGACCTCTTGTCTCTTCTCTTGAGCTTCCTGTTCTGCCAACTGGCGGTGGGAAACCACGAGCCTGCGACAATTTTCCGAACACTCAATCACCACAAAATCCAGGCTTTGACCGATGAAGACTGTGCTGTCATCGACCGGTCGGGCTGAAATCTGCGAAACCGGACAAAAAGCGCGAGCCCCGAGGATGTCTACATTGAATCCACCCTTGGTAACTGAATATACCTTGCCTTGCACCGGAATCTTCTTTTCGTAGGCATCACGAATGGACTGCTTGTCCACGTGCTGCTTGGTGAGGCTTTTGCCAACTACGTAGCCCTGATCGTTTTGATCGACCACATAACCTTTGAGTACGTCACCCACGCCAAGCGTGAGATTGCCTTTTTCATCGGAATATTCGCTGATCTCAGCATATGCGTCGAACTTGCCACCAAGATTTACGATCAGGAAATTCTCTGTGATCGTGACGATCGGGGCTTCGACTACATCGCCTTTTTTGATTTCTGCTGTGTTTTCAAAGGAATCTTCGAGCATGCGAAGATAATCTTCCTTCATTTCTTTTAAAGCAGCTTTGCTGCTGGTTTCACGCACCTTGTCTGACATATGTAACTCCTAACGACTATTGAGAATTCCACGATTTTGAATTGGCTCTTTTTGTAAAGCCTTTTATTTATTTTCATGCTTTTATCTCATATTTGGCAGTGTTTAGATCGTGGTTCTAAGTTCGTAGTTCGTGGTTGGGGAAATGGGCAACGCTAAAACAAAGCGCGTATGCTGTGCCCACAATGTGGATGATCCCGATTCGGATCTGTACCAACTCAAAGAGATGTTCCGCTCTTTCTACCAAAAGCTGATGAACCGGGACCTGCCTGTCGCCGGAAATTAATAATGCACCAGAAACGGAACTTATAGACTGCACCACTCTGAGGAATAACTAAACTACTTGCGTATAGAAAGAACTGAGACCATCATCGAGACTGCCAAGGTGCTCTTTCCTGAAGGGCAGGACACACCCACACTCATAAGCCAGTTCCTCACCTATCCTGAAGGCTACATCGATGCCTGTGATGCTCTTGCTGGCTGTCTGGAACGCTTCTCCGAATACGATATCGGCAGGAACAGAGTGAAAGTCCTGAGGTTCGTCATACCTGCGAAGGCAGGTATCCAGTTATGAACTACTATGATAAGCTCATGCTCGAATACTACCGGGTCCTCAACAATGCCTGGAAAACCGAGATCAAGGATGCATCCCGGCTTGCCATCAAGATGCTGAGTGACATGCCGCGAGCCGAGAAGCTCAATAAAAACGCCATAGATAAGCTAATGGGCATCATCAATACTCAATTAGGAGATAGGTCGCAGCTCTGGTCAATGAGCCCACCAAAGCGATAATAGACCGCTGTGTGCGGCTCGGATTGAAAGATGTCCAAGTGCAAGCCCCGACCAAGACCAGTATCTGACTATGGGGCATCGATGATCAGCACTTATCTTCCACCATCCAGAAACAGCAGTTGTTCTGGATCGGGAATCACTTTGAAGCTGATGTGAAGCAGAACTTCGCAGACACCCTTACCAAAGCCTTTGAGCGGGGCTATACCAAATAGATGCTTGCCGATACCCTCAAAGACCAGTTCAATGACCTCGCCAACCGCTCATTTCATTACTGGCAAGGGCTGGCAGAGCACACTGCACTCAGAATACGTGAGTTCGGTAGGCTGCAAGGTTATAAGAAAGCCAAAGCCATACTTAGTCATTCCGGACTTGTTCCGGAATCCATTTTCTCATCCTTGATGACCGCACCAGTGACATCTGCCGGGCTCGGCTGCCCAAGACAAGGTATATCCCTTAAACGATGCCATTGAAGTAATGGATAATCTGATGGCTCTGGATACTAAGACCAATAGCTTGGATGATGCCAGAGACTATATCAAAGCACTTGCACCTTGGATCAAAGACGATCAGAAAAGAATACGACTCAGAGATGAACCCGGTTGGTGTCACGGGGGCACATACTCCGTTTTCGCCTTTTCATTGGAAGTGCAGGACAACAAGCTCGATTCTGTAAAAAAAAACGATTGAGCCCGATTTATCAGATCGGGCTCAATATAGCATTTGATACTATTTTAGCATCATTACTTTTTTGACTACTGAATTGATCCCGCTATCAATTCTGATAAAATACAAGCCGGAACTCACTGAACGGTTACCGTTATCTTTACCATCCCAAATCACTTTGTGGAAGCCTCTCATCATGTTGCCATCTATCAAATCGCGTACTTTTTGTCCCCGAATGTTATAGATAGAAAGGCGTACCTTGCTTTCTTCCGGTAATGAGAATGTTATCGTGGTGGAAGGATTGAAGGGATTGGGATAGTTGTTTACTTCCAATTTGGTGGGAACCGGAGCGTTGTAGATTGACTCATCTTCCGAATTTTCCAATATCTTACCCCATAACTGCTCCACCGTTTGTTTTGCATCCTTGAGATTGGAGATTGAGATTCCATTTGATTGGTATGATGCTTCCGAATGGGCAGCCTTGCCCGAGTCATCATAATACATATCCTGCATTGTATATGATATGTCGAGCAGACACATGAGCGAATCCACTTCAGTAGTGGAAAAGAGCAAAAGGTCTTCATAAACTTGTATCGCTTCAGGGTACAGGCCGTCCAATCTTTCAAGTATGGCATATTTACCTTGAGCACCTTTTATTAGGACACTGTCGCTGCACGCTACCATGTAAGCATCATAGATCCCCCGCAAATCATTTATCAAGTCAGGATAGCCTGCATAAATGGAGTTTAACCTTCCCAAGCTCTGCAAAGCATACAAACTGTCCGGTTCATTTGTAACTATGCTGGTATATAGTTGCCTGGCCAGCACTTGATCTCCACTTTCTTCTGCCACCAAAGCCTGCTGAAACAGCTTGTCTCCTGAATGCATGAAGAATGTATTCGGCTCCAGGCAAAATGGTACAAAATCCACTCTCCACGAAAGAGGATAAATTGAGGCTTGGATCTGATGCCGATCAGTAGTTCCCCAATAATTATTTGTTGCCTTCAGAGGCTCAAGCCCACCATAGGATTGGTAATAAAGAGAATATCCTATTCCATCGGAATTGATATCATTGTAATTATCGTCTAAGATCGGATATGAGTCGTTTAACAGCCATATTTCTGGCCCGGAGATACCATTGATCTCAGTATAAGAGATATTGCATTCTCTGACTATCGGCTCGGAGCTCCGGAGCATGAATAGCCCTATCGAAGCATTATCGTGAATATCGTTATTGGAAATCATGGTATTGCTATTGTAGATCAGCACAGCTACGTCATTTTGCGTGATCTCATTGTCGCTTATATACCCTAAGGAACTGGCGATATAATTATTCAAAACCACGATGCCGGAACTGTTTTGTAGTATCCTATTATTCTCGATGATGAAGGGAGTACTCGTATCTATGGATATACCTTCATCACAATTCCTGATCTCACTATTGGTGATTGTTGCTGTTCCTCTGACCTGGATGCCAGTCATGGCACTTTCAATAATAGCGTTGTTACAAAAAAGGTAGGCATTCTGGTATGTAACAATACCAGACCATTGTTGGCCACTGGTATCCATAATTATCGATCTCGAATCTCCACCATCTATAGTTAGTAATCCATAGTTGTGGATTCTAACTCCCTCGGAAATTAATACTGAGCTGTTTGGGCCTATATCCATACTGGCACCACCTGCGATTGTGACATTGCCAGTTATCTCAATATCTCCCTGAATATTAAGATCGGTATTAAGCTCGGTTTGCGGGATAGTTCCCTTAGCGATTACCAGATCATCACTTATCAATCCTGCCGCCTCTAAATCAGCCCAGGCATAATTCACGTAAAAATACTGATCATCATAAGCTAAAGACTGAATAATATCTGTAGAGGAGAAACGATAATTTGGATCGGGATTGGGGATCGGTTCAGGAATAACAGGGGGAATCACTGTCTGCATAATAGCTGTGAAGTTATCCGGACTAATCCCTGATCTATATATCTTTAGCCTCGGATGGGAAACCGAAACTTCATGTAATACGAGAGCTAAAGAGGATTCGGCATACGTTGCAGTCATTCCTCTTTCATTACCAGAATAGCTTCTATAAAGATCAGTTCCGTTGTAACTAATGTTATCTCCTTCAAGAAGGACTATTGATTGGTTCATAAGATATGGCTGAACATTAGATAGAATTGATGCAGCAAAAAGTTTCCCGTTTGTACTTATCTCATTGGCACCAAAGGAAAGACTCTGTTGTGATCCATCGGTGCAACCAAAAAACCTGGAAACAGGCAATGTAGGAATTGATCTTGTGTTTTGTGTGAGTTCTGCCCCATAGTATCCAAAGGGTTCATATACGGTGTTTTGAACAACAACTGGATTCGACGCATCCTGTGGAACTAAGATTGCCATGATCGATGTATCGCCAGCTTCAATAACCTTAGTTCTGCCACGAGCATGGCCGAATATATTTGTGTAATTTGGGCTGTCAGGAGAACTAGAAAGCTTGTATGATGTAGGGAAGTGCCACTGATCAAATCCTGTTGCCGTGTTATCCAATTGATTGACGTATATGCCTGTAGATCCGCAGATTATATCCACTAACTCTCCACTGGAAGGGCTCCCCTTCTGAATTGCAAACCCATTTGCAGTTGTATTCACTGAAGACACATCAGGATCAAAAATACCAAATTGATATAAACTTGAATATTCATGAGGTTCATCATCAAAAGAATCAATATCGTCAAAAACTAAAAACAGCCCCCCCCCCCCATATCTTAGAAAAGACCTTTTTATTTCGGCAATCGGCAAATTAGTCAAAAAATCGTTATAAACGACTCTTGTGCGTAATAAGTCGAGATTGCCTGATTGTTGATAGTAATCGCGGTAGCATGGGTCTCTTACAATGTCGCTTTCATTGACTAACAGATCGTCGTAATTGTTGAAAGCGCTGAATGGGCGGTATGTTCCCGAAATTCCCAGATTATCGCTTTGTGCATTGTAACTCCAATAGCGATTTCTAAGCTCGTGCAACTCTCTATCAGTTATGGGATCAACAATGACCATGTTATGCGCATAGATGGATCTCATCCACTCTCTACTATAATTCCATTCTGCAAAAGCAGGATTTGAAGCTACAGGAATGGTACCGACTCGATATCCAGGATCAATCAGAAAAGGCATTCCTTTATAATAAAACGAATAACTAAGATGGTCAGATTGGCCATGATATGGAGAAAAACTGTTCTCGTGCAATACAAACATCGTTGCCACATCCCTAAACTCAGCCAAAGTAGTGGCAAAATCACCATTAATTGGCTTTCTTAGTACAGAGTATTCGCTATTTGAGGACGATCCCTGGCTGATAAATGAGGGAATGTAAGTAATGCTACTAATTCCAGGAGACAAAAAGGGATCTGATAGATACTTCACTAAGATATAGCTCCTACATGCATGACCATAGCTTGCATAACCTGATGTTATCTTGCTCCTGACGTACCATGAACATCTGTTGCGAACATCTTGATTGTCAGAGTTGTTATAGTAAAAAAAGACAGGACTGGGATTGATCGACTTCCCACCCCAATCGTCATTGTATGGCCAGTCGGCTTCAGTCGGAGTCACTTTTCTGGTCAAGTCGTTTATCCAGGAAACTATGTACTGGTTGTTGTAGTAATTTACAGCGCCACTAGTTAGCCTCTTGTATGCTGTGAAAAAAGGACATAGCATCTGGAGTAATTGACCCTGATAACCCAAGCTCTCAAAATAGGCACCAGAATTTGTAGTGTGAAATGCAAGCATGCCTTGATATTGCTTGTCGATAGGGAAAGTGTCAGGAATCGGCTCATCAAGTAGAATATTGTTGATGTAATTCAAGTGTCTATTCATTTCATCATATAGCGAAGGCACTGTTTCCCGCAGCAGTAAGGCCGCAAGTCCCATTGCCCCAAACATCTGAAGCCGGTATTGGATTATACTGAACCCAGGATAAGGATGTGTTTTAGGAATATTTATCCCCCACTGAGTTTGCTGCACCTGTGATAGCGAATCATATGAGTCAATTGTATCCCTGGTTAAATGAATGCAAGCCAACAGAATATCCCTTAGCTTTGATTTAACTGAATCGGGAACATTACCTGATGGGGCATAATAGAGGCAATCGTAAAGCATTGCGGCGTTGATGGTATAATAAGTCAAATCAAGAGCTCGTCTGTCTGCTGCCACAAGGCTATCAGGATCTGTAATCCCGGCATTTGTAAAATAACCTAATGCAGAATCCGGGTTTGATGGGACATACGATAGGTCATCAAGAATATTGTTGATATAATCAAGGTTAGTACTTTCCGTAAAAAGAGCATCGTTTAACCTTTGACTATTATTCGCAGCATTGTACATTTTTTGAATTTCGACTGGAACTCCCCTCGTCAAATCTGCGGTAGCATCATCATGAATGAGTATACTGTTGGCATCTGACAGGTTTTCAATATATGGGTCATACAAGTGGCTAGCGGGTAGTGAAGAGCCCCTCATCGCCGCAAGAGTTGCAGCATCAATGGTTATCGTTCTATTGATGATAAATGTCCCAAAAATTGAACTCATAATTCCCAGCATGAAAAGAACAATTGAAAAGTGTTTCATTTTTCCTCCTAATTGATTTTAATAATTTTGTAAACTCGGTTTTTCCTCTCTCCGGAACGTATCAGATAGATGCCACTTGGACAATTATGCCCTGCATCGTCTTTGCCGTCCCAGTTTGCTTCTCTGTTTGACAGCTTAAGAGTGCGGACAAGCTGCCCTTTGATGTTGAAGATAGATATACTTGCGTTAAGAAGCGACGGATCATCATTAGTGGCTTTGATTGTTAAGTGGTTAGTCATCGGATTGGGATAAGTAGTTAATAGGTTCACCGGTGAAGTCTGCACGTAATCTTGAACTGGCACCTGACCATTGGGTAGAAGCTTAATGATCACTTGTTGTCCAGAATTGCCCCACGCCCAATATACACAGCCCAGTGAATCAAGACCGAGCAATGCTGTTGAATAAGAGCCAAATCCGGCATTAATATACTCGCAAGTGTTGCTACCTTGTTGATTCCAAATCCAGTTTACATCCCCGTACAAGTTAAAGTTAATCAGCGAACCATTACCCGAAATCACTCCACAAAGGTAGATACAATTGGGTGTGAGAATCATTGAGTTAACATATCTTAAAACAACAGTCGAAATATTGATGAGTCGTTCAAAGTTACCATTGTTAAACCTGTCTATGTAGATACTGTCGTTAGGAAACACACCCATACGATATGCAACTAAGTACGTCTGGTCGTTGGATTCTTTGCAGATAGGAAACTGAAAAAATTGATCTTGGCCGGGGACGTCGTATCTGTTTACGATATCACCTGCTGTGTTAACCTCTAAAATAGAATTGACATCAGATCTTAACGAACATGTTATAAGTACATTGCCATTATCCATCAGAGCCAGATCATAAGCCTCAGCTTCAAGGTATTGACTTCCCTGATCCACAGGCCAAAATGCAGTAGCAAGGGTATCTCCCGTTGCGGTAAACCGGAAAAAGCAAGCGGATGATACATCGTAATTCTGTGATGCCTTGCCGACAGCGACAATGTCACCGTTGAGTGTACGAAGCGCTTTGTTGAATGTTATTCCCATTAATGGAATCTCAAATGGAATTGATAGGAAATTTATTACTCCAGCACTGGATATACTCCCCACTTGAATAATACTCCCGCCAAAACACGTTATTATAAAGGTAACTCTGTCGTCATTGTCTATATCAACACCGGTAATTGATATATATTGGTATATCCCAGGGTCAATATAACGTCTCCACTGTAGGTTACCCTGGGGATCGAGCTTAGTAATAGCAATTGTCATGTAATGGAACTCCTCAAGATTATCAGAGTTTCCCAATACTACAACGCTGTTGTCAGAACATACATAAATTGATCTGGAAGCATAAGAGGAATTGAGTTCCTGCGTATATACATACCCGTTCTGAGCATGTATTGAGTTACATACAAGCCATAATACCACTGAAACCGCAATTAGATGAATCGATCTTTTCATTAGGTCGCCTCACTTAATCTTATTCGTATATGTTACTTAATTTCAGCTATCAGGACCAAGTTTTTAATGATGTTATGTTAAGTCCCAAATGTTGGTGTAAATTCCAACTCATTGTTTCTCTGGTTGTTTGAGGGC
>CALGPA010000074.1 GCA_937960795.1 uncultured bacterium
TTTCTCACCGCTTGCACGCTCGACCGGTGAGCGACTGGTGAGGGAGGCTTGAGCGATCCCTATTTTGCAAGCACTTACGAAGCTGATTTTACTCGACATGGCGCAACTCATGCCTAGGCTTACTGGCATTTCCGGCGCATCATAAAGCAAAAATATCTGACAAAATCGCAAATTGTAAGAGAGCACAAAGAATCTTGCATGGGATGCTTGATATTGGTCTATAGTATATGTCTTTAGGATCTCATAGATGGCTCTTGATCCCGGTTTCGCTAGTCCTTTTTCGAAATCCCAAAAAGCGTCGTTGGAGATTATTTTTATTGACAGAAAAGCTGATAGCAAAAACAAGGTTATGGAACTAACAAAGAAGAACATAGAGTGAGCCAGAAAAAAAGGTATTGACAAAAATCGCGCAGTCAAATTCAGTGACAAAACCCAATGCCGATGTAGCTCAATGGCAGAGCAATTGATTTGTAATCAATAGGTTGGGGGTTCAACTCCCTTCATCGGCTCCATAAATGTGGAGAGGTTCCCGAGCGGCCAAAGGGAACAGACTGTAAATCTGTCGTCAGACGACTTCGGAGGTTCGAATCCTCCCCTCTCCACCATTTTTTTTCTCTTAGCGGGAATAGCTCAGATGGTAGAGCATCAGCCTTCCAAGCTGAGGGTCGCGGGTTCGAACCCCGTTTCCCGCTCCAGATTTTAGAGATTGTCTGCCTTTTTTAGGTGGCGTGAAAAGGCTCAAGTAGCTCAGTAGGTAGAGCACATCCTTGGTAAGGATGAGGTCACCGGTTCAAATCCGGTCTTGAGCTCCATTTTATTAGATGAATTTACGCGGCGCTGCCACGTAGGTTTGTCTCTTTGATAGCGAATAATACAAGGACATGGAATAGTAATTCCAGGAGGAACAATGGCAAAAGAAAAATTCGTACGTACCAAGCCACACGTAAACGTCGGTACGATCGGTCACATTGACCATGGTAAGACCACGCTCACCGCGGCGATTACCTCTTATCTAGCAAAGAAGGGCGGAGCCAAAATCCGTTCCTTTGATAGTATTGACAACGCTCCCGAAGAAAAAGCTCGTGGTATCACCATCGCAACCGCCCACGTTGAATATGAGACTGAAAACCGCCACTATGCTCACGTTGACTGCCCCGGTCACGCTGACTACATCAAAAACATGATCACCGGTGCCGCGCAGATGGACGGAGCTATCCTAGTGGTTAGCGCTTATGATGGTCCCATGCCTCAGACTCGTGAGCACATCCTGCTTGCCCGTCAGGTTGGCGTTCCTGCAATCGTAGTTTTCATGAACAAATGCGACCTCGTCGAAGATGAAGAGCTGCTTGATCTCGTAGAGATGGAAGTTCGTGAACTCCTCGAAAAGTATGAGTTCCCCGGCGACGAGGTTCCTGTGATTCGCGGTTCAGCCCTCAAGGGACTTAATGCAGATCCCGAAGGTGAAGCTCAGCTCCAAGCTCTTATGGATGCTGTGGACAGCTACATCCCGCTTCCTGATCGTGCTGTTGACAAACCTTTCCTCATGCCAGTGGAAGACGTTTTTTCCATCCCCGGCCGTGGCACAGTGGCTACCGGTCGTGTGGAACGTGGCATGATCAAGATTCAAGACAAAGTAGAGCGCGTTGGTGTTCGTGAGACTGTCGAAACCACCTGTACCGGTGTGGAAATGTTCCGCAAGCTTCTTGATGAAGCTCAAGCCGGCGACAATATCGGCATCCTGCTTCGTGGCTTTGCAAAGACTGACGTTGAACGCGGTATGGTCTTGGCAAAACCGAAGTCAATCACTCCTCACACCAAGTTTGTAGGCCAGACCTACATCCTGACTAAAGAAGAAGGCGGACGTCACAAACCGTTCCAAACCGGTTACCGTCCTCAGTTCTACTTCCGCACCACCGACGTTACCGGATCATTGGAGCTGCCAGAAGGCGTCAAAATGGTCATGCCTGGTGACAATGTGGAAATCACTGCTGAACTTATCACCCCGATTGCTATGGAGCAGGGACTTCGCTTCGCTATCCGCGAAGGTGGTCACACCATCGGCAGCGGTGTTGTTTCCAGCATAGTTGACTAAGCCAATATTGGAAGCATACGATGAGAGATATAATCATCCTGGCTTGCGAAGAGTGCAAGAATCGTAATTATACGACCACTCGCAATAAACGCAAGAATCCGAACAGAATGGAGCTGAAGAAATTCTGCCCCAGCTGCCGGAAACACACAAACCACAAGCAGCGCTAGACTGCTGTAAATATATGTTGCAGGACAGTAGTTCAACTGGTAGAGCACCGGTCTCCAAAACCGGGGGTTGCGGGTTCGATTCCTGCCTGTCCTGCCACATTTTAAAACTTGCGGCTTTTGGCCCAAACAGGTATTTGGTGAATTAGATGAAATTAGAAACTGTAAGTCGCTTTTTCCGCGATGTACGCTCCGAGATGAAATCAGTAAGCTGGCCCAGCCGGGACGATCTGAAGGAAGGCACGATGGTGGTCATAGTCATGTCCGCGATCGTAGCGATCTTCCTATCCCTGGTTGACTTTGGCTTTTCGCGCATCTTGGAACTGCTTTTTTAAGGGGAATGACCTGTGGCAATGAAGTGGTATGTGTTGCATACCTACTCGAGTTTCGAGAACAAAGTAAAGACCGCCATTGAGAAGGGTCTGGTAGGAACTGAGATGGAGAAATCTGTCGGGCAGATCCTGGTACCCGTGCGCAAAACTTTTATCATTCGCGACGGCAAAAAGATCGAGCGCGAGCGCAAGGTCTTTACCAGCTATGTGATCCTAGAAGCAGATTTGACCCCCGAGCTGAAGACTTATATTTTGGGCTTGGCGGGTGTCACCAGTTTTTTGGGCATGAGCAAAGAACATAAAGATCCCATCTCTCTGCCACAAGATGAAGTGGACAGGTTGTTGGGAATCGCGGATCCCGATCGGGATTTCAAAAAGTTTTCTTATATGCCGGGCGACCTGGTCAAGGTGATAGCCGGTCCGTTCACAGATTTTGAGGGCATAGTACAAAAGACTGCCGATGACGGTAATAAGCTGGTGATTGATGTGACAGTATTTGGGCGTCGCACTCCCGTTGAGCTTAGTGGAAGTCAGGTAGAACTAATCAAAAAATAGATTATAGATACAAGAGGATATATATCATGGCGAAACCAAAAGACGTCGTTTCAATCCTGAAGTTGCAATTGCCTGCCGGCAAAGCGACTCCGGCACCGCCCGTCGGCCCTGCATTGGGTCAGGTGGGTGTGAATATACCAGAATTTTGCCGTCAATTTAATGAAAAGACCCAGGATCAACCCGGAATGGTATTTCCGGTAGTAATCTATGTGGCCAAAAATAAATCTTTCACTTTTGAGATCAAGACACCTCCTGCCAGCGTTCTTATCAAAAAAGAAGCTGGACTGGCTAAGGGTTCATCTGTTCCTAACAAAGAAAAAGTCGGGAAGCTGAATCAAGCCCAACTCAGGACTATCGCTGAGCTCAAGATCCAGGATATGAATTGCCATTCCCTTGAATCCGCTATGAGTATGATCGCAGGTACTGCACGGAGCATGGGCGTCACCATCGACGGCTAATGTGACGATGCAGGAGATAGTATTCATAAAGGAGAGTCAATGAAACATAGTAAAAGGTACAAAGTCGCCTATGCGATGTTTGATCGCCAAAAAAGATTTGAACTCGATGAAGGCATCAAGCTTTTGAAGAGCCTCCCGGCTCCGAAGTTTGACGAAACTGTCGAAGTTCACTTCAACCTTGGCGTAGATCCTCGCAAAGCAGATCAGCAGATCAGAAACTCGCTGGTGCTTCCCCACGGAACGGGTAAGACCATGCGCGTCCTCGTCTTTGCTGAAGGCGACAAAGCAGATGAAGCCAGAAATGCTGGAGCCGATTACGTAGGCGTGGACGAGTTCGTCGAGAAGATCACCGGTGGGTGGTTTGACTTTGACGTGGTCATCGCCACACCTAACCTTATGGGACGTATCGGTAAATTAGGCCGAGTCCTTGGTCCGCGCGGACTGATGCCAAACCCCAAAGTGGGAACCGTCACAATGGATGTAGCCAAAGCAGTGGAAGAATCCAAAGGTGGAAAAGTGACCTATCGTGTTGATAAGTTTGCCAATCTACATATCCCTGCCGGCAAAGTCAGCTTTGAAGAAGATAAGCTGAGAGACAATATCAAGTCTATCCTTGCTGCGATTCTCAAAGAACGCCCTGCCACACTCAAAGGCGTCTTTATCAAGAGCATCACTCTGTGCACCACCATGGGACCCGGAGTCAAACTACAGGTCGCAAGCGCAACCTTGGCAGCCAAGAGCTAAGAGGAGGCACAATAATGGTTCAACAATATAAAGTAGACAGAGTCAAGAACCTGGTCGAAAGACTACGTGGCGCAAAGGCGATCGTACTGGTGGATTACAAGGGAATAAACATCGAACAGGTGAACGAGCTGCGCAACCGCTTCCGCACTGATAATGTGGATTACCTGGTGCAGAAAAACACCCTGCTCAAGATTGCACTTAACGAACTCGGTATTACTGAGCTGGACGAACATCTCAAAGGCCCCACAGCTGTGGCTATTTGCCTCGATGATGAAGTGTCCCCCGCTCGCGTAGTTGCAAAGTTCAAAAAAGAAGTAATGGAAGATGCCGACTTTCCAAGCTTTAAAGTCGGATACGTGGCAGGACACGTATATGGTCAGGCAGAACTTGCCGCTCTAGCCAGCCTTCCTACCCGCGACGAACTCCTGGCAAAAGTGTTGGGCAGCATGACTGCTCCGCTTACCGGATTCATGGCGGTCAACCAGGGTATTATCCGCAAATTCATCTATGCGGTAGATGCCATCAAAGACAAACAAGCTGATGCCAGCTAAAAAAAAATTATTCATATATCCGATGGAGGAAAGATGTCCGATAAAAAACAACAAGTAATTGACCTGATTAAAGAAATGACCGTTCTCGAGCTCTCTGAACTCGTCACAGAAATGGAAGAAATATTTGGCGTATCCGCCGCTGCTCCTGTGGCCGCTTTTGCCGCTCCTGCCGGCGCTGCTGAAGAGAAAGAAGAACAAAGTGAATTTGACGTGATCCTTGCCAGCCCCGGCGACAAGAAGATCAACGTGATCAAAGTGGTCCGCGAAATCACCAACCTTGGCCTCAAAGAAGCCAAAGACTTGGTTGACAGCGCTCCCAAAGCGATCGCTGAAAAAGTTAGCAAAGAAGAAGCCGAAGCAACTAAGAAAAAACTTGAAGACGCTGGCGCAACTGTCGAACTCAAGTAATCGGCTTTTCGGCCAAATCATATGTCCAAAAAAAGTCCACCCGGACTTTTTTTGGACTCAATTTGCTGAGCAGGCACTAAAAAGCCAGAACCCAGCCCAAACTGATGTGTCAGTCAAAACTATGAGCCGCTTGAACGTAGCGTATAAGATGCAAAGCACTAACCCATACCGAATGTGCGACATAAGCACAAAGGAGTGAGCTTTTGAGAAAGATCAAAAGTTATTCCCGTATCTCCGGAAGATTTGCCGAACTGGGTATTCCTGAAGTAGAGATTCCTAATCTTCTTGCAATGCAAGTAGATTCTTTTAACGATTTTTTGCAGAAGGATATACACCCCCAGCGTCGGGCAAAAAGAGGACTGCAGGCCGTCTTTGAATCCATATTCCCTATAGAAGACAATAAGGGCAATTTCTTGTTGGAATTCATCGAATATAATGTCTTGCAGGAAAAATATACCATAGATGAATGCCGTGAGCGTAATCTGTCCTACCAAGCTCCCCTAAAGGCGAAGCTGCGCCTATCTGTGTTTGAAAATACCGAGACCGGACGCGAAAGCAAAGACGTCCTTGAACAAGACGTGTTTTTGGGCGAGATCCCCTTGGTCACAGAGCAGGGCACATTCATCGTGAATGGCGCAGAACGCGTGATTATCTCTCAATTGCAACGTTCACCCGGTGTGTTCTTCTCGTCCGAAAAGCACCCATCAGGTAAGACCCTATATTCCGCTAAAGTCATACCCTACAATGGATCATGGCTGGAATTTGATGTCGATATCCACGACGTGATGTTTGTCCATATAGACAAACGTCGTAAGCTGCCGGTGACCACCCTGCTGCGTGCGATCGGCATCTCAACTAATCACGACCTTCGCAAAACTTTTTACAAGAGCGAGACACTTAGTGTCTCCGAAGCCAAAAATCGGTATCTCTTCAAAGACATTACGGTCGACGGCATCGAAGAGCCCATTGCCTTTGCCAATGAACAGATTAATGATACCTTGATCAAGATCCTATCCGATCATAAGATCAAGAAAGTGGAGCTTATCGGATCCAACAATGAGATAGCGCGCAAAGTGCTTGAAAACACCATCGCTAAAGATCCGACCTCAAACCAAGAAGATGCCCTTAAAAAGATCTACTCTTTGATCCGTCCCGGCGAAGATGCTCCCCTCGAAGCTGCACAGCAGCTGGTGGATCGTATGTTCTTCAATGAAAAGCGATACAATCTCGGGGAAGTCGGCCGCTATAAGATCAATACCCGCCTGGGCATCGATGTGGATGAATCCATCATGACTCTTACCGTCGAAGACTTTGTCAATATCTTCAAGACCCTCATCGATACCTACAATGGCGATGACGAAGTGGATGATATCGACAATCTCTCAAACCGTCGCGTTCGCACGGTGGGCGAGCTTTTACAAGAGCAATACAATTCCGGCCTTTCGATGGTCTCGAGGATCATCCAAGAGCGCATGGCGATCTCCAATATAGATGAGATAACCGTGCATGATCTTGTGAATAGCAATGCCCTCATCAATGTCGTGCAAGGCTTTTTCCTCACCGGACAGCTCTCCCAATTTATGGAGCAGACTAATCCCCTGGCAGGCTTGCGTCACAAACGCGCTCTTTCTGCCTTGGGTCCCGGCGGCCTGGCTCGTGATAGAGCAGGCTTTGAAGTCCGCGACGTCCACTCATCCCACTATGGCAGAGTCTGCCCGATTGAGACTCCTGAAGGCCCCAATATCGGGCTGATTGTGTCACCTGCCATCTATAGCCGGATCAATCATCTTGGCTTCTTGGAAACCCCATATCGTAAGGTGGTAGATTGTAAAGTGACCGATGATTATGTCTATATGGACGCTTCCGAAGAAGATCAATATATCATCGCCCAATCCGACGTGCGCCTAGACGACGATCGCCGCATCATGGAAGAATTGGTCTTTGCCCGCGAGAAGGGTGAATTCGTGCAAGTCACTCCTTCCGAGATTCAATACATGGACGTCGCTCCCCAGCAGATGGTATCCGTTTCGGCAGCGATGATTCCTTTCCTTGAGCACGACGATGCAAACCGTGCTTTGATGGGCTCAAACATGCAGCGCCAGGCAGTGCCTTTGATCAATCCACAAGCTCCCGTCATCGGGACAGGTATGGAGAAGATCGCCACCATGGATACTTCAGACGTAGCTGTCGCGCCATATGACGCCACTGTGGTCAATGTCACAAGTGCATATATCGATCTCAAAGCAACAAACGAGAAGGACGAAGCCCTATATCTGGGCAGTCAAAACCGTATATATCTTAAGAAATTTATCCGCACAAACCAAGACACCTGCGTAAATCAGCGCCCCACCGTCAAGATCGGGGACACCGTTCGCAAAGGTCAGCCAATCTCCGACGGAGCTTGTGTGGAAGACAATAGACTGGCATTGGGCACCAACATGATGGTCGCTTTCATGCCCTGGTATGGATATAACTATGAGGATGCTATCATCATCAGCGAGAAAGTAGCTCGTGAAGATAGCCTCACCTCTGTGTACATTGAAGAGATGGAAGTGCTGGTTCGCAACGTCAAGAATGGACGTGAAGAGCTTGCATACGACATCCCCAATGTGCCCTCCCATGCCCTTCGCAATCTGGACAAGACCGGCATCATCAGGGTCGGTTCCGTGATTCACGCCGGCGACATCATCGTCGGTAAGGTCACTCCCAAGTCTGTTGAGATAGATCCTTCTCCGGAAGAGAATCTCATGCGCGCCCTCTTTGGCGATCGCGCCGGGGACTTTACAAACAGCTCCCTCAAAGCAAAGCCCGGAATGGAAGGCGTGGTCATCGACGTCAAAGTGTTTTCCCGCCTTGAAGATGGCACGGACATGGAAGACGAACACGATGAGAAGATCAAAAAGCTCAAGGAAGACTTGGCTTTACGCCGCAAGAAGGTGGAAGAATTCAAGGAAGAAAAGCTCTCTGCCATTCTTTTGGGACAGGTCGCTAAGACCATCTGGGATGAAAAGACAGGCGCTCCCTTCATCGCTCCCGGCAAGAAGATCACCAAAGAAGACATCAAGCGCATCAACTTCAAAAAGCTCGATCTTGATGTCGAAATGGTAGAAGACGACGGACTGAACAACATCATTTATCAAGATGTGACTCTGAAGATCAAGCAGTCTTTGGAACAAAGTGAAAACATCTACAAGAAATCTCGCGAACGCATCAAACACGGTGATGAGCTGCAGTATGGTGTGCGCAAGATGGTGAAAGTCTATGTTGCCAAAAAGCGTAAAATCGAAGTGGGCGACAAGATGGCAGGACGTCATGGAAACAAGGGCGTGATCTCCATCGTAGCCCCCATCGAAGATATGCCCTTTATGGAAGATGGCTCCACGGTCGATATCGTGCTCAACCCATTGGGTGTGCCTTCCCGTATGAACATCGGGCAGATCATGGAGACCCACTTGGGCCTTGCCGCCAAAGCCTTGGGTTTTGAAGTGGAGACTCCCATCTTTGATGGCGCTAGCAATGAAGACATTCGCAGTGAGCTCAAAACCGCCGGCTATGCCGAAGACGGCAAGATGGTGCTGTATGACGGCAAATCCGGATACCCATTTAAGGAAAGAGTCACAGTGGGCATCATCTATATGATGAAGCTAAACCACCTCGTGGCAGACAAGATGCACGCCCGCTCCACGGGTCCCTACTCACTCATCACACAGCAGCCTCTGGGCGGAAAAGCTCAGCATGGCGGACAGCGCTTGGGTGAGATGGAAGTATGGGCTCTGGAAGCTTATGGGGCTGCGCATTTGCTCGAAGAAATGCTCACCATCAAGAGTGATGATGTGGATGGCAGAAACAACGCCTTCAAAGCCATCACTCGTGGCGAGAATCCGCCTCCTCCGGGAGTTCCGGAATCGTTTAATGTGCTGGTTAGTGAGCTCAAATCTCTCGGCTTTGACATCGAGTTTGTCAAGGACGAGGAAGGCAAATAGGGGGAATACAGGATGAAAGATACAAGACGTGAAGTTCGACCCGGTGAATATGATGGAGTTCGGATCAAGATAGCCTCTCCCGAGACCATCATGAATGAATGGTCTCACGGCGAAGTGACCAAGCCTGATACCCTAAACTACCGTACATTAAAGCCGGAAAAAGACGGCCTCTTCTGCGAACGCATTTTTGGTCCAGAACGCGACTATGAATGTGCTTGCGGTAAATACAAGAAGAAACGCTTCCAAAACACGGTCTGCGATCGTTGTAACGTGCTCGTTACCACCAGTAGAGTGCGCCGTACCAGAATGGGGCACATTCAGCTGGCAGTTCCGATCGCGCATATTTGGTTTGTAAAATCCGCTCCCTCCAAGATCGGCACTCTCTTGGACATGACTATCAAGGATCTGGAGCGCGTGCTCTATTATGAATCCTTCATCGTGATCGATCCGGGCGACAGCCCCTATGAGAAGATGGAGCTTTTGGAAGTAGATGAATATTATGAGATCCGCGACAAGGTCGGGGACAACTTCATCGCCATGATGGGCGCGGAAGCTGTCCGGGAGCTTTTGGATAGAATCAATCTCAAAAACGAAGCTCTTGATCTCAGGACCCGCCTCAAGTTTGAAGAATCTGCTCTGCGTAAGCAGAAGCTGATCAACAAGCTAAAGATCGTTGACGCTTTTATCAAGAGCGGAAACAATCCTTCCCACATGGTTATGGAAGCCTTGCCAGTGCTGCCGCCCACTCTCAGGCCTCTGGTCCCTCTGGAAGGCGGAAGATTTGCCACGGCGGACTTCAACGACCTCTATCGCCGTGTGATCACCAGAAACAACCGCCTCAAAGGCCTGCTCGAGATTCGAGCTCCCGAGGTGATTCTGCGCAATGAAAAGCGTATGCTGCAAGAAGCTGTAGACGCTCTGATAGACAATAGCCGCAAGGCTCGTCCCGTGCGTGGTCGCGGCAATCGCCCGCTCAAATCCCTCACTGATCAATTGAAGGGCAAGCAGGGACGTTTCCGTCAGAACCTTCTCGGTAAGCGTGTGGACTATTCCGGACGTTCTGTGATCACGGTCGGCCCCGAGCTCAAGCTCTATCAATGCGGCTTGCCCAAAGAGATGGCAGTTGAGCTTTTTAAACCATATCTGATCGAACGTCTGCAAAAGATGGGCGAAGTGGATAAGGTAAAAAACGCCAAGAAGCTGATCGAGAAAAAACAGCCGGAGATCTGGAGCATCTTGGAAGATGTGGTCAAAGACTACCCCGTCCTCCTAAACCGCGCGCCCACCCTCCACCGCCTGGGAATTCAGGGCTTCATGCCCGTCCTGACGGACAACAAAGCGATCCAATTGCATCCCATGGTCTGCGTTCCTTTCAATGCGGACTTTGATGGCGACCAGATGGGCGTCTATGTGCCGCTTTCTTTGGAAGCGCAGATCGAAGCTCGGGTCTTGATGCTCTCCACCCGCAATCTCTTGTTGCCGGCAAATGGCAGACTCGCCATGGCAGCAAACCAAGACATCGTGCTAGGCTGCTATTATCTGACGATGACGGAATCTGACCCTCCTGAGGATATAACCACTCTTCGCCATTTTTATGGCCCCGATGAAGTGATCTCAGCCTATGAGACCGATGAGCAGCTTTGTAGCGTCAAGGGTGAGACAGAAGTCACCCGTAATCTTGATCTGCACACCTGGATCAGGGTCAAGATCGACAATCAATATATCGTCACCACAGTCGGTAGAGTGATCTTCAATCAGATCATTCCTAGTGATGTGGGATATCAAAATGTTACCTACGACAAGGGCAAGATCAATGACCTCGCAATGCTTTGCTATGAAGCAGTGGGGCAGAGACGCACCGCCATCTTCCTGGATGACCTCAAAGAGACCGGCTTTGCCTATGCGACTCGCGCCGGAGTGACCTTTAGCTTTGGCGACATCGTAGTCCCAAAACGCAAGGACGAGATCATCACCCAATCCGAAACAGAAGTTGCGAAGATCTGGGATCTCCACCAAAAGGGTGGCATCACAGAAAACGAACGCGTAGGTCGTGTGGTGGATACCTGGAAAAGGACCACTGTCCGTGTGACCGATGAGATGATGGAAGAGCTTTCGCGCAACCGCAGCGGATTGAACTCAATCTATATGATGTACAAGTCCGGTGCACGTGGCTCCAAGGATCAGATCAAACAGCTCGGCGCTATGCGCGGCTTGATGGACAAACCCTCCAAGATCGGATCCACCGGTGGTGCAGACGTGATCGAAACCCCCATCAAATCCAACTTTAAACAGGGCCTGACCGTGCTCGAATACTTCGTCTCTACTCACGGAGCCCGTAAAGGTCTGGCAGATACCGCTCTTAAGACTGCTGACGCCGGATACCTCACCCGCCGCTTGGTGGACGTAGCCCAAAATGCCATCATCACGATGGACGATTGCGGCACAAACCGCGGCGTGAACATGACCGTGCTCAAAGAAGGCAATGAGATCGTTCAATCCTTGGCAGAAAGAATCCAAGGGCGCTACGCTGCTGAAGATATCGTAGATCCCTCGACCGGCAAAGTCTTGGTCAATGCGGGTGAAGAGATCAGCAACAAGATGGCAAAGACCCTGCAAAATCATGGCATGATCAACGTCTTCGTGCGCAGCGTGCTCACTTGTGAAGCAGATCGCGGACTTTGCTCAAAATGCTATGGTCGCAATCTTTCGACCCTCAAGCCCGTGCAGATGGGAGATCCCGTCGGTGTCATCGCTGCTCAAAGCATCGGTGAGCCCGGAACTCAGCTTACCCTGCGTACCTTCCACATTGGTGGAGCCGCATCTACCGCCACAGACCTCGCTGAAGTGGTCTCCGGCCACGATGGCATCGTGAAGTTTGACCGTATGAATGCCGTGACAAACCCGCAAGGACAATTGATCTCGGTATCTCACTTGGGCAAGCTCATCATCGTCGAAGAAGAAGATCAAAGCAAGGTCATCGAGGAATACAAGGTTGAATATGCTGCCACCGTCCACGTCAGGGATGGGCAGAAGATCGCCACCAATACCAAGCTGCTTTCTTGGGACCAATTCAATAACCCCTTGATCTCAACCGCGCGCGGTACCCTGCACTATGAACACTTCATCAAAGATATTACCTACAAAGAAGAATACAATGATATTACCTTCAGCCGTGATATCGTCATCATCGAATCCAAGGATCGCAAAAAACAGCCACAATTTAAGATTGTGGATGAAGACGGCAGCATCCGCCTGATCCCTCTGCCCACGGATCTCACCGTGCGCGTGGAAGATGGCAGCTTTGTGCACCAAGGCGACATCCTCGGCCAGACCTCCAGAGTCACGATCAAACAGCGCGACATCACCGGTGGTTTGCCCCGCGTGCAGGATCTCTTTGAAGCGCGCGTACCCAAAGAAAAAGCCCAGATCACGGATATCGACGGCATCGTCACCATCGGTGGACTCAAGAAAGCCGGACGTGAGATCTTTGTGACTCCGCCCAATGGCATCTTTGCTCCAAACGATGGCCAAGTGGTGATCACCACAGATGACGACAAACGTCAAACCATATTTGTGCTCACGCCCAAGACCGTCTATGCCGAAAACGACGGCAAATGCACCATCGTGGTAGAAGGCAAAAAGAGAAGCGTACAAATCGCCAAACGCACGCAAAAGCCGATGATCTATCCGATTCCCAATTCATTGGATTTGATAGTCAAAGATGGCGACTCAGTCAAGAAAGGCGCCGCCCTCTGTGGCCACTCATACCTTGTTTCGTCGGAACAAGAAAGCATTGTGGAAGCAGGCGATGTGGTCTCCGAAGGACAAGCCCTTGCCGGACGTAAATATGCTATCCCCACAGGAAAACGCATCATCGTCCACCAAGGCGATAGAGTCGAATCCGGAGATGCCCTTTCCGACGGACCGCTGGATCCTCACGACATGCTGGTTAAAGGCGTGATTGAGGCTCAGATG
The DNA here is from genome assembly GCA_937960795.1 of uncultured bacterium. Lineage (GTDB taxonomy): Bacteria > Cloacimonadota > Cloacimonadia > Cloacimonadales > Cloacimonadaceae > UBA5456. The sequence continues at coordinate 13,263 of CALGPA010000074.1, forward strand.
CTGATCCTAAATGAGATTCAGGAAATCTATCGTAAACAGGGCGTGAAAATCGATGACAAACACGTCAGCGTCATCATCCGCCAAATGTTTAAGAAAGTGCGCATTACAGACAGCGGCAGTACCAGCTTCCTCCAGGGAGATGTGGTGGACAAGATCAGAGTGGAACGCGAAAACCGCGAAGTGATCTCATATGGCAAGCAACCTGCTCAGTTTGAACAGCTGCTTTTGGGGATCACCAAAATTTCTCTCTTGACGGATAGCTGGCTTTCTTCAGCGTCGTTCCAAGAAACCACTAAGGTGCTCACAAAAGCTGCTATAGAAGGCAGTGTCGACCATCTGGAAGGGCTCAAAGAGAGCATCATCCTCGGTCATCGCATCCCTGTGGGAACCGGAACCAAGATCTATAATAATATGATCAAGGAAGCTGTGGCAAACGGCGATACCGTAGCCCAGATCATCAGCAAATTTGCCCACCCTGTGGTGGAAGAAGAAGCGGAAGATATCCTTGACTTCTAAAATTTATCCTAATACACTGAAATAAAGATAAGGAGAATATCAGTGCCAACCATCAATCAACTGATCCGCAAAGGAAGAAGCACTGTTGAGGTGAAAAAGAAAAACAGGGCGCTAATGGGATGTCCGCAAAGGCGCGGAGTATGCACTCGTGTTTACACGACGACGCCCAAAAAACCCAACTCAGCTCTTCGTAAAGTCGCACGTGTCCGTCTAGTAAACGGATTTGAAGTTACAGCCTATATTCCCGGTGAGGGACACAATCTGCAGGAGCACTCAATCGTGCTCGTTCGCGGCGGTCGTGTAAAAGACCTTCCCGGTGTTCGCTATCATATCGTTCGTGGTGCCTTGGATTCCGCAGGTGTGGAAAAACGAACCAACTCTCGCTCCAAATACGGAACCAAGCGTCCTAAGAAAAAATAGGGGGATTTAGATGCCAAGAAAACGTAAAGCAATCGTACGGGAAGTGCTCCCGGATCCCGTCTACAACGACGTCGTTCTCACCAAGTTTATGAACTGCCTCATGGTCCAAGGCAAGAAATCACTTGCCGAAAAGATCGTTTATGGCGCCTTTGATATCATCAAAGAAAAGACCAAACAGGAACCCCTGGAAGTCTTTAAAACCGCTCTGGAAAACGTGCGTCCCCTCGTGAAGGTCGTCTCTCGCCGCGTGGGTGGATCAACCTATCAGATCCCCACCGAAGTGACTGAAAAAGCCGGCCGCGCCATCGCATTTAGATGGATCATCACAAACTCACGTAATCGCAGCGAAAAGACAATGATGGAAAAGCTGGCTGCAGAACTCATGGCTGCCTACAAAAAAGAAGGCACATCCATCAAAAAACGCGAAGATACCCATAAGATGGCAGAAGCAAACAAAGCCTTTGCCCATCTCAGATGGTAGTCTTTTCCTAAGATAATAGATCCCATGGCTGCTCGATATTCGGGCAGCCTTATTTTTGTGCAGTTTCCTTTTTGACATGACATATTCTTGCGGGGGCATGAGAGCTTGGAGCCTGAGCAGTGCCGATCATGAAGAATGCCAAACTTAAACAAAGCAAACATGAGTCTAGCCGGCAATTTGATGGTGTGAGACGGCTGTTCTTGTTCTGGGTTTTGGAGCTCTTTAGATGGCGCAACCGTGCTTTTTGAGCAATATTTACACTTGGTTTACACTTTTTGGACGAACCCCGTAAGTCCTTATATTCTCACCTCTTGCTTTCCAGACCGGTGAGCGACCGGTGAGCAAGGCATGAGCACGCCATATTTTGCAATCATTTAGCAGCAGCAAAATGGCACACTAAAAGCGAGCAAGCGGAAGAATCTGTCCACGAATTTGACTTTTTTGGTTGAGATGCCTTAGAAGGTTTAGAAGATCGAGAACCATGGTCAACCACCTGCCCGGATGGGCGGCTACAAGCACCCCAAAGTTGAAGGGGTTTGTAAGCTCAATGTCTCATGCGCAATCGCCGACGCTTCAGCT
>CALGPA010000075.1 GCA_937960795.1 uncultured bacterium
ATCTTGTCGCTTTTCATCCAAACTACCTAGCAGCCCCAGCTTAGTCATTCCGGAACACGAAGCGAAGCGATTCGGGGTCCCCGCAAAATTGCGCAGCAGTTTTGTGGGGCAAAGAAGTGTATCCGGAATCTATAGAGCGAACAGCATTGGGCGGCTAATAACCGCCCCTACCTTTTGATGGGCGGCTAATAACCGCCCCTACCTTAGTCATTCCGGAAAGTCGAACGGAGTGAGGCTTATCCGGAATCCATAGCCTGTCCACGAGTTTGCACTAATTATCACGAATTGGTTGAGAGGCTTTAGAGGGTTAAGAAGCATATCCCAGCTTCCTGCCCAATTGGGCGGATGCGCTACCCTACGCGACAAGATCTCGCGGCTACTAGGGCGGCTAAAAGCCACCCCTACATTAGTCAATGTCTTCACTACCGGTCCAAATTCTATCCTTTTACAGGTTTAAAAAAAGGAGCCCTCATGCGAGGGCTCCATATATGCTGAGACAAGCCTAGGGCTTATTTCATCATGATCATTTTCTTGGTAGCGCTGAACTTACCGGTATTCATCTTGTAGAAGTATACACCGGATGCCACAGGGCGGTTGTTCATGTCGGTACCTTTCCATACCACGCTATGTTCGCCGGCAGCTTTGTGTTCATTTACCAGGCGATTTACCAATTGTCCCTTAAGGTTGTAGATCTCAATCGAGACATCGGAAGCTTCTCTTACGCTGTAGCGGATAGTAGTTTCCGGGTTGAAAGGATTGGGATAGTTACCCTTGAGGGCGTTTGCGAAGGCAGGAGCCACGATATCTTCGTTTGATACAGATCCGCCATCAGAGTGGATGGAGAAGTTATCCAGCATAAATACGAAGGCGTCGTCTGATACGCAACGGATTGCGATATAGACTTCCTGTCCGTCATATGCAGAGAGGTCGTAGATGTATTCGGACCAGTTTGTGGGAGCTTCCACATAGTTTGCTCCGGTTACATATTGGAATCCCTGCGGGATGATCGCGGGCATGGTTGATACGCCTACGCGGAAGCGTTCGTTGCCATAGACATCGGTGAAGCTCTTTGCGTTGAACTTAATCGAGCTATTGGTTCCGAGGGTCACGCGTTCGGTGATCAGCCAGTCGTTGTTAGGAGCGTTTACAGCGGCAAAGCTTGCAGCAAACTTGTCACCTTCAAAGGCGTCCATTCCGTCGATCGGAGGAACGGTCTGAGAAGGATTGAAGATGATGTAAGCCATAGGCGCTTCGCTTCCTGGGAAGGCGATGTCGGTGAATCCGTAGGTTGCAGATCCGTCTTGGTCGAGCAGATTCCAGTTATCGAAATCTGTGGCGAAATCAGGATGATCTTCAAAGCCGTCTGTGAAGATGGCTTCAGCGAGCTCGAGATTTACGTTTACGTCGACGGTCACGATTGCGGATTCGCCGGTGTTGTAGACAGCGCTGACGCCATATACATAGTCACCATTGGGGCGATCGTTGTCTGTATAGGTAGTATTTTCGGGGTTTGAGATGTTAGCGATCACGGCACCATCACGATACACTTTGTAGCCCATGAGGACTGCGCGGGTGTGGTTGTTTCTGACGGGCATGATGTTTTTCAGGCTCAGTTCGCCTTCGGGGCGCACTGTGGCGTTTTCGGTGATGGAGGGCAGTTCGATAGCTTTGAGGTTCATGCCATCTACTACGAAGCCCTGGATGAGCCAGTTGTATGTGAGAGTTGCGTTCACTTGGCTGAGGGTGGTCCATCCACCGAGGTTCATCATATTTCCTTTACCTTCGATCTGCGGACCGTTGTCGCAACCGGCGGGGAATCCACCCTGGGTGTTGGCATTGTAGCCAAACCAGAGTTGCATGCCGGCAGTAATGGGCACAGGGTTGGTAAGGATGACGGTGTTCCAAGCTTCATTTTGGTGGTTTGAGACCACTTGGCTGTGTACGAGCGTGCCCGGTTGGGTGGCAGTTCCACCGGTCCAGACTTTTGCGGTGTATACAGCGTTCTGATACATGGGCACGAACTGGATCTGAGTCAGTGTTGTTCCCACGTAGTCAGCGAGATCTGTAGCATCGTAGCGGTGAGCAACGTCGAAGTTTGCGACGCCGTCGGTTCCGATGCTGTTTCCGATGGCGGAGTTATCACTCCAGGAGATCCATTCACCTTCCAGCGGAGGCTGGGGAGAGGTCCACTCGAGAGTCACATCGTTTCCATCGACAGTGTAGGCAAGGTCAGTGGGAGGATCGAGATCATCCACAATGATTGCCAGAGGAGCGGTGGGTACAGATTCACCGGCATCGTAGACGGCGGTCACGGAGTATTCGTAGCTGCCAAAATCGACGTCGGTATCGATGTAATCGAGGGTTTCAGGATCGTTTATGGTATCCACGAGAGCGCCATCACGGTATACTTTGAATCCGATGAGTTCGCTTTCTCTGGTGCTGGCAATATTTACCATGCGCAGAGTAGGATTGCTCTGCATGCTGAGAGTGCCTGTCTGAGGAGCTCTGGGAGCTTCAGCGATAGGAGCAGGCATCATAGCTCTGGTGAGGTTGTGATCCAGGTAGCCTTGGATAGACCAGTTGTAGGTAAGAGTTTCATTTAGGTCAGTCAGCTGATCCCAGCCGCCCATATTGATGAAGTTACCTTTGCCTGCTACATGTGGACCGTCGTCGCAACCGGCAGGGAATCCTGCTTGGGTGTTGGATTCAAAGCCAAACCACAGTTCTTGACCTGCAGGTACAGGGATGGGAGTGGTGAGTTCGACAATGTTCCATTGACCGATGGTCGGAGAAGCGACTGCTTGAGAGTGAACCAAGCTGCTGGGGCCTGCGATGGATCCGCCGGTCCATACTTTGACGGTGTATGTGCTGTTTACTTCGTTTGGCACGAATTGCACGTGGGTCAGAGTGGAGCCCTGGTAGGGAGCCAGATCTGTGGTATCGAAGCGGTGAGCTACGTCGAATACTGCGGGTCCGTTTACGCCGATTCCGTTTCCGAGGTCAGCAGGATCGCACCATGTGATCCATTCACCTGAAGGAGGAGGTTCGGGAGCATCCCAGCTGAGATGCACATCGGTTCCTACGACGTATCCGGTGAGGTTGCTCGGAGGATAGAGATCGTCCGGAGCATCAGCGATGCCGACACCGGTCAGAGCTACAGTGTGGGTTTCACGCACGATATTGTCTTGGAGCGTGATGGTAGCATCGTGGGTTCCGGCAGCAGTCGGAGCATAGACAGCGTTGAAGCTGAAGCTTTGTCCTGCGGTCAGGTTTGCCGGCAGGGTGGGAAGGCCTGTGAGGCTCATCATGTCGCTGCCGGAGATTTGGATGGAGCTGATAGTCAGAGTGCCGTCGCCTTCGTTGGTCACGGTGAAGCTCTGAGTTTCAGAAGCATCGACTGCCACATCGCCAAAGTCATAGCTGGTGGGATCGATGGCAAATACAGGAGTTTCGATGATTGTAGCTTCTTGGATGGTGACGTTGTCGATCATGAGATCGTTGTCGCCATCACTGCTGAGTGTGGATTCACCGTAGAAGGCAATAAAGAACATGCCATCGACATCGGTGAGCGGGATTGTCACGTTTACTCCGGTATGAGGAATATCGTTGTAGATATATTCACTATCGGTGTTGTTCCATTCGCGTAGGATCACAGGGTTGGTCATTTCGGCATCTGAGCCCATAGCCACGATGAATCTTTGTCCCTGTTGCAAGGCAGGATCGACGGCAGCGGTCTGGTTCCATACGGTCAGGCCGAGGTCGAAATTCAGCTCATAATCGCCATCAGTGATGCTGATGGGCGGAGTGATGAGCCAGCCATTGCGTGAAGTGCTATAGACGTTGATCTTGGCAGCTTTGTTTACAGGATCAAGGATGTTTATCCAGTCGTCATGTGCCCACTGGTTGAAGCTCGGGGTGCTACCATTGGGATAGAATCCGGCCAGTTGGCTCCATTCCACGGGCATCCAATCGGCAGCTTCTGTGCCAAAATCTTCAGTCCAGGGGAAGGTGGAGATGATCGGATCGTAGCAGCTGGCGGAGAGATCAATGGTGATCTCTTGGTCGCCGGCGCTTACAACGATGCTTCCGGTGTGGTCGCCAACTACTGTGGGGGTGTATTCCACTGTGAAGATGTGGGATTCACCACCTTCAAGGCTGATGGCTGTGAAGGGTTCTTCCAGACCAAATGCATCGCCGGTAACTACGACTGTACCGACGTTGAGGGTGCCGGCGCCATTGTTTGCGATGGTGAAGTTTTTGGTGTGGGTAGTATTGATGATCTGATTGCCAAAATTCCAAGTGGTGGGGGTGACAGCCAATACAGGATCAGCCGGCAGATCGCCAAACTGCATCATGATGTTTGGGATTGCGGAGACCAAGGTAGCTGTCGGAGGTGATGCAGGATCAGGATTTGTGGAGTCAGACCAGTAGCGTAGGCTACGAACAGTGCTGGTAGTGGTGTTGTAGAAATGGAAGTTACTTCCATCATAGCTGGGAGAGTTTTCATCTACAGCGATTACCAGGTTGTCGACGTTGTTGTAAGTAAACGGAGTATCAAGGATGATCTCGATCCAGCCGTCAATTGCGGGAAGAGCTACATATCCGGCAAATACTTCAGTCAGGTCGTCAAGAGCAAGCCAATCGGTTGTGGTTTCAAATTCAGACATATCGGTGTGACCCATATAGATCACCCAGTCGTTTGAATCCACAGCTTCATCAAATCCATTCCAGTGATAGTAGATCTTTTCGATGCGCTGGCCGGGCATGTTGATCTCGGATTGGAGGAAGATGCTCTGGGTATAGGTGTAGCCATAGAAGGCATTGATGGGAAGTCTTTGGTTGGCAGTGCCGTCGCCGATCATCACCAAGCCTTCGGGATTTCCTTCAGCGCTTAGGGCTACATCAATCGCGGTATCGGTCTGTACATTGTCTACGGTCAGAGTAGCAGAGACAGGACCTTCGACCGTGACGGTGGCGGTGATCGGAACGATCACGGATTCGCCAGCGCCCAAAGCAGCAGGAAGGTTTGAAGCGTCAAAGGCAAACATGGAAGCGTCGACTCCGGAGATTGTGATCTCAGAAGCGTCGACATTCAGTGTGCCACTGCCGATATTGGAAATGCTGAGGTTGATGGGATTAGATTCCACACCTTGGCTGATTCCGCCAAAATCGATGCTTAGAGGATTCACTGCGAGCATCGGAGCACTGGGAATCTCACGTACTTGGACATTGTCCACAAAGAGATCATTGTCGCCGTCGGAAACGGTGGATTCACCGTAGAAGGCGAGGAAGATGGTGCCGACTACATCATCGAGGATGATGCTGACATCAGTGCCGGTGTGGGGGATAGCGTTGTAGACAAAATCGCTGCCGGTGTTGTTCCACTCACGCAGGATGACAGCATCTGTCATGCCGGGGTTTGTGGCCATGGCGACGATGAATTTGTCGTCTTCTTGGGAAGTGGGATCTTGGATGGGCTCTGCGTTGTTATAACGGGTCAGGCCGAGATCAAACTTCAGCTCATATCCATCAGCAGGGATGTCAATGGGCGGAGAGATCAGCCAGCCTTTGCGAACAGTGCCATAGATATTGATTCTGGCAGCATTGTTGCCGGTGCCTAAGTGCAACCAGTTGCCACGCACCCATTGAGTGAGACTACCGTCGATGACGGGGTAGATACCGCTGGCTTGGCTCCAGTTTAGGGGCATCCAGTCGGAGGCTTCCGTGCCAAAATCCTCAGTCCAAGGGAATGTGGAGATGACGGGGTTGTCTCTGGTGGTGAAGCTTCTGGCTTCAGCTTGATCACTGGTGCCGGCTGCATTTGTGGCCTCTACTGTCCAGTAGTAGGTAGTCAGATAATCCAGAGGATTAGGCAGAGTGTAGGGAGGCATCACATTGCTGGCAAATAGAGTGCTGCCATCTACTGTATCCAGATATAGGTTGTATCCATCCGGGATGCCGCCGACTGAGGGGGCATTCCAGTTGAAGGTGGTATATTCGCTTACGTTTTCTGCTTCATCAGCAGGGGAGCTAAGACTGGGAACGCCGGGAGCCACAGGAAGGATCGCGGGACCCACGACGGAGTCAAGATAGAAGCTTGCGGAAACCTGAGCAGTGCGGAAGCCTATATAGTGGCCACCGGCTGCATCGGTGAGATCTGCGCTAAAGCTCTGCCAAGTGTTTGTGGCATCTACGTTGAACTCATCAAGGAGAATCCAGTTTTCACGATCAGTGGAGTATACAAGCTCCAAAGCCGCGGAAACGTTTGAGACTCTCAGATCAAAGGAAATCATGTCTCCGGCTTCGATGTCAAGCATCGGAGTGGAGAGAGTGAACTGGCTGCTTGAAGAAGCATATTTGTATGCAGAAGCTGAACCATGACTTGCGACAGTTGTGCTGCGAGTCCAGTTTGCTGTTCCCAATGAAGCCCATCCGGCAGGCGGGACGCTTA
>CALGPA010000076.1 GCA_937960795.1 uncultured bacterium
TCCATGGTGACATAGGTGAGGTTTCCGGCATCGTCTATATGGATGCCAACCACGTTTTGAACGGGGACCCCGTCTTCGACATAGTGCTGCTCCCAAGTGTGAGTATGGACGAGATTGTCTATCTTTTCATAGACTTGGTCAAAGCCAAAGTCCACTGTTTGCCAAGCCTCACCGTCGTAATACTCGTGTTTGTATATATATCGGTAATCGCCTTCGTCATAGAAGTAATCGATGATATCGGGTGCCAAAAAGAGGAAGCTTCTGTAGACCGGCCAGATCTCTCTGCCGGAGATGTTTTCGCTCTCACCTTTGAGCTCAACGTGATATTGCTGCCAAGCATCGATGTATATGTCTCCCAGGTCGATGTTTTCGCCAGTAGTGGGTTCGAAGGACGTGGGGTTTTGCAGATCTGCGACCGTGGCATAGATCTCGCGGGAGGCATCTTCGGCTGTTAACAGGACAAAGAACTCGACAGAGACATCACTTTCGATGGTGAAGGGATTGGAATCCAGCGGGTGACTCTGAAGAATCTCGCGGCTCTGAGCATCAATGACCCACAGCTGAAGATCCTGCGGCTGAAGCTCAGAATAGTCATCGAGGTCCCAAGAGAAAGATCCGGTAATCGTCTGAGCAGGAGCTTCTTCATACCAAGGCTCAAAGTCCACCAAAGGCAGAGCGGGATTGTCATTGTGATCGGTGATGCCGATGGCGATCTCAGCAGCCGTGTATACTCCCCAGTCGTTGTTCTGGGCTTTGATGACATTCTCTGAGGCGGTGTAGCTGGCACAGACCACTGAGTGCAGGGTCTGGGATTCATCGATATTGTCTTGGATGATGTTTTGTCCGTGCGCCCAGGGATGATTGAGGGACAGATCGCCCAATACAGGCATAGCATTTGAGGTGATGTAAAACGCGCAGAAATTACCGGTTAGCACGTTTTCCGCGATAAATGGCAAAGATGTGGCTCCGCCGATCATCATGCCGGCTCCACTATTGGCATCTCCGGGGATGAAATTGTTGATTATGGTATTGTTATGCACGATGCCGCTGGCATTGAGCAGATAGATTCCGGTGAGATTTCCCTCTATGTGATTGTAGCGAATGGTGGGATTGATGGCGCCTGCGCCCACCACATCCCAGGCTGTGATGCCTTGTTTGAAATTGCTGTGGATATAGTTGTGTTCTATGATGGGGTTGTTCTGTCCCCCGGTGGATTGATTTGCTAGCTGGATGGCGCCGTAATATTGAGGCACATTGCCATTGAAGCGAACTTCATTGTGGTGCACCCAAGCATTGCTGTTTTGGGGAATAAGAATGCCGTTTTGCAGCGTGTGTTCGATGATGTTGTGGTGCACGTTCATCGGTGCGGGATCAAGGTTCCCGATGCCATAGAGATGCAGCCCGCGCTGATTGTGGCTAAAGCGGCTGTATGAGACTTCCATCGGGGCATCGACTGCATTGATGCCATACTCAGCGTATTCCACTACAATATGCTGAAACTCGCTCTGCTGAGTGCCTTCAAGGCGGATTCCCTTCCAGAGATTGGTGGGAGGATCTTGGGCATTAAAGAAATAGATGCTGTCTGCCGCTGTGCCGATTGCCTGAATGCTGCCTTCGGCATTGATACGATAGTTTCCCATCGCTTCCACGATCACTCCGGGCTGGATCTCAAGGCTCTGTCCAAAGGGGATGGTTATGTCGCCCACGATCTGATAGGGGTTGTTGTCCGAAGACCAAATCCCGGTCTGAGTGCCACTTACTTCTATGGCCACAAGGCCGCTTATGAAGATGCTAATCAAAAAGAATGTTATTGTGCGTTTCATCGGTTCCTCCAAAAGCTTTGGTATTCTAAAAAAAAGGGTGGAGCCGACCGTAGCCTCTCCACCGGTGAAATCACTTTGCTGGATTACTCGCTGATGGCTGAGACCGGGCAAGTGGAGATGCAGGCTCCGCAATCTATGCAGGCACCTTCATCCACGACGGCTTTGTCATCTTTCATCTCAAGAGCGCTGACGGGACATACGTCCACGCATGCACCGCATCCAATGCAGGTATCTTTATCAATCTTGACTGCCATGATAAGACTCCTTGTATTTTTTTTCCACTATCCTGGCAGCTAGATATCCGTCAAGCTTTTTGTCCGGTGCCCCTATGCAAAATCCTGCAGATGATGCTCACTAACAATTTGTAAATAATAATCTTGACATTTGAGTCCCTTTGTGGTGTTGTGTATTTATCATGAAAAGGAGCTGACAATGAGGTATATCTTTCTCAGTGTTTTTTTGATTTTGTTCTTACTAACTGCTTGTTCTTCAAAGGATACAGGCTATAAGTATCCCCTGCAAGTGGGAAATTCTTGGACCTACCTGAGGATCCAAACCGAAGAGGCCACTAAGAGCACCTATATCGACACACTATTTGCCACCATCGATTCCACGCTCGTCACGCCCGATGGGCAGAGATGCTATCGTCTGAGGATCGAGGAGAGCTGGGCAGGCGAGAATTATATCGGCTATCAATATCTTGCCAACCTATCTGACGGACTATATGGCTTGGGTGGAGGCGGCATGGGATTCCAGATCAAGGGCAAGCCAAGGCTTTGGCATCCGCTCTTTGCCTCAGGCAGCAAGGCACCTGATGATGATATCCTTTGGTATGAACACCCTCACCTGATCCTGCCCAAAGACCCCAAGCCCGGATCTACTTGGATCCAAGAAGAAAATTCTGATTGGGCAGAAGTGCATTATGAGATAGTGGATAGAGAGACTGTGGTGACTGATCTGGGAAGCTTCAACTGCCACGTCAAGCGCTCCTCTCTCATGATCGACTATGATAATCCAATATTTAACCATGACTACTATGGGATCTATGGGCTTATCAAGTTCTTTTCTGAGAGCGTATTCCAGCACTATGATCCCGAGACAGACACGGTTGAAGATATGCTTGGCCGCTATGAGGTTCGCTTGATTGGGGCCGTGCTAAACTGATTAAGTATCTATCACATAGATCAATCACGAAAAACAAAGCCAAGGAGATAAGTATGTTTTGCAGTAATTGTGGGAAGGAAGTCAATGACAATGCCGTAGTGTGCGTCAGCTGTGGTGCCGCGGTCAAGAATGTGCAAGTCGGAAGGCAAGCCGAGGAAGGCAAGGATTGGTTGGTAACTCTGCTTTTGGCCATTTTCTTGGGATATCTCGGGATTCATCGGTTTTATTCCGGGCACACCCTGATCGGCATCATCCAGCTACTTACTGCAGGTGGATGTGGGATCTGGTGGCTGATCGATATCATCCTGATCGCAGCAGGCAGCTACAATGACGCACAAGGGAACCCGCTCGTACGCAGATAAACTTAGATTCATAGCAGATCTGCTAATAGCGGGCTTTGCTTTGTGGGTGATTGCCCGGCTAATGCTTGTGCCTCTTCCGGTGCTGGAAGCCAAGCAATCGATCTGCGTCTTTAGCTTTCTGAGTGGGAGAGCTTGCCCGGGATGTGGGCTCACCAAGGCTTTCGCTGCCGTGCTGCACTTGCGACCGGGTTTGGCAATTGGCTATAATCCCCTGATAATCCCGGTCTTGCCGGCGATGATAGTAGTTGTCTTTAGATATTACAAACGTCGATTTGCTGAGATAAAAATGCTGTTTACAAACAGAAAACACAGAGGAGATCATTATGTTTTGTAGAAACTGTGGGAAGGAAGTCAATGACAATGCCGTAGTGTGCGTCAGCTGTGGTGCCGCGGTCAAGCCTCAGAGCTCCAAGCAAGATGGCCCAATCGGCTGCCTATTGGGTGGGGCTTGCTTTTTGGTGCCTATCATCGGGCTGGTTTTGTATCTGATGTGGAAAGATGAGATGCCACAAAAGGCGAAACAAGCAGGGATATGGGCAATAGTGGGCTTCGTGGTGAATCTGATCTTTTCTGTCATTTACTTCGTGGCTGTGATGTCTGAAGGCTTGATGTGTCTATGATATAACACATTCCTCCGGAATCAAAAAGACCTCCGGCAAGGAGGTCTTTTATCATTCGGTAATGGCTTAGTTTTTAGCTTGGTTTGCTACCTTATCTGCGGCGGCTTGCACCTCGGCTTCATCCGCCAGATAGTATTTCTTCTTTACATTCAGATCGGCATCAAACTCATATACTAGGGGGATGCCGGTCGGGATATTGAGGCTCACTATATCTTCATCTGAGATGTGGTCCAGGCTTTTGACGATGGCGCGAAGGCTGTTGCCATGGGCAGCGATGATCATCTTGCGGCCTGCTGCGAGGCGGGGGATGATCACATCGTTCCAAAATGGCATTGTGCGCGCTACTGTGTCTTTGAGGGATTCGCAGAGCGGGATTTGTGCTTCCTCGAGGTGGCTATAGCGGGGATCATGTCCCGGATAGCGCTCATCATCTTTTTCGAGCGCGGGAGGTGGTGTGTCGAAGCTTCTGCGCCAAACGAGCACTTGATCTTCGCCATATTTCTTGGCGGTCTCTGCCTTGTTCAGCCCCTGCAAAGCTCCATAGTGCCGCTCATTGAGCCTCCAATCGTGATGGATGGGGGTATACATCAGATCCATCTCATCGAGGGTCAGCCACAGAGTGCGGATTGCGCGTTTGAGCACCGAGGTGAAGGCTTCATCAAAAGTGAATCCTGCCTCTCTGAGTCTGCGCCCGGCTTCTTTGGCTTCGATGACTCCCTTCTCAGAGAGATCCACGTCGGTCCAACCGGTGAAGAGATTTGCTTTGTTCCAAGCGCTCTCACCGTGTCTGATCAATACGATTTTGTACATTTCTATCTCCTATGATAATTACTAAGCTATAGCAAAGATCATTTGCAGCCTTCATCCGGCTTGGTCTTGTAGGTCAAGACGCCTTCTTTATCCTCAAGGAATCGGGCAAGTATATAGAAGAGATCTGACAATCTATTCACATACTTGATAAGGCTCTCAGAAAGATCGGCCTCCCTTGCCAGGGCGATTAACCTGCGTTCGGCGCGTCTGGCGATGGTGCGACAGATGTCCAAGCGCGCGCTTCCTTTGCAAGAACCGGGGATCACAAATCCTTTCAGCTGCAGTTTGTCTTCATAGCCGTGAATGATCTTTGTGACATCTTCCACCTCGTTTTCACAGAGGGGCATGGGATAGCTCCCGTCCGGAGTAGCGAGCTCTCCCATCACGCGATACAGGCGATTTTGGGTGTCCAAAAGCAGGCTGTGCACCAAGGGATCCGAGACATAGTGTTTCGCATCCCCGATGAAGGCATCCAGCTCGTCCAGACTGCCATATGCCTCCACGCGCAGATCGCTTTTGAAGACTCTTTCTCCGGTGTATAGGGAAGTCTGTCCTTTGTCGCCGCCTTTGGTCGTGATGCTCACGTTTCTACCTCATGGCGATGATAGAGATCTCCACCAAGCCGTCCTTGGGCAGGCGAGCCACTTGGATGGCTTCCCGGGCAGGATAGGGAGCGCTGAAATTGCGCGCATAGATCTCATTGAGGGCGCCAAAATCGTCCATGTCTTTGAGAAAGACGCTTACTTTGACGACATGGGACATGCCCATTCCGGCAGCATCAAGCACTGCTTTGATATTGTGGAACACCATGTTGGCTTGGGCTTCAAAGCCCTCTAGCATCTCTGAAGTGGAAGGGTCTATACCAAGCTGTCCACTGATAAAGAGTGTGTCGTTTTTCAGGGCTGCCTGAGAATAGGGTCCGATGGCAGCGGGTGCGCTATGGGTTTGGATGGATTTCATATTTATCTCCTTTATTGTCTATTAAGTGCTTTTCTTGCCAAGAGGATGGCGTCCATGATGCCGGTGAGTCCCACATAATCCTGATGTTCTTTGATCATGTTTCGCATCAGTATCTTGCCCTCGCGGACGTTTTCATCGCGGATGATGAGGAGCAATTCGCATCCTGACTTGGCAGCTAGGCTTTGGTCTTCTTCGACCGTGTGTTTACCGGCACTGAGCACGGTCTTGATGTCGTTTTCGTGAAGTTCTTGGGCAATCTGCAGCATCATCATGTCCAGGTCTTCACTCTGGGATGATATATAGACGCTGAAAGATTTGTCCAAGGGCACAAAGAGTTCGCGCCGATCCATGACCTCAAAGATGCGATCGATATTTAGATAAAAGCCCACTGCCGGGATGTTTTTTCCGGTTATCATGCGGGATAGATAGTCATATCTGCCCCCGCCGCCGATCACCAGCTCTTTGCCATTTTGCTTTATGGTCAGGTCAAAGACCGTCTCGTTGTAGTATGCAAAGTTCTTAAAAAGCTTTGGATTGACCGTGTATTGATGCGCCAGATTGGCTTGCACCTTCTTGACTTTGGTGAAGTTCTTACGGCAGTTTGGACACAGATAATCGGAGATATTGGGGCCATCTTGGATGACCTTCAGGCAGTTTGGATTTTCGCATCCGGTCTGTGCGAAGGGATTGGTATAGAGCTTGGTAAAGCAGCTTTTGCAGATCTCATTCTCATGGCTGCTCAAATGGCTCTTCATGTCCTCAAAGAAGGGGGCTCGACAGTCCTGACAGCCGAAGCTATTTAGCTGGAGCCGCACATCTTTGAGCCCGAGGCTTTGGCAGATCTTGATGCTCAAAGAGATGATCTCATTTTCGGAGATCACGCTCTCGCTGCCCAATAGCTCCACACCCAATTGGTGGAACTCTGAGGGACCCTGCTTGAGCTCCTTGCGAAACATCGGACCTAGGTAGTAAAAGCGATGGACATCTTTGTCTTTGATGACCTTGGCTGTGTGATGCAGAACACTGATGGTGCCTTCGGGACGCAGGGTCAATAGGCTGAGATCTCCATTGGGCTGAGAGAGATTGATGATGCCATCCGTAGCAAGGCTGGCTTCGTCTTTTTGCATCAAAGCGGTGATGCCGTCATTGATGACTTTATAATCCTGCAAGACAGAGAGCCGGATCTCTTGATAATCATGCAGAGAGAGAACGTGGGCAATCTTTTGCTCCAATATCTTCCATTTCCATACTTTATCCGGCATGAACTGATGTATGCCGATCTCGGTTTTCACGATCTATCTCCCCATCTTTTTTGCTTACAATGCAAATATAAGCTGATTTCTGTCAAGCGCCATCTTGTTTTGCCGGTTCAGTTTTGTTATGCCCAGCCCTTCATGGGTCCTTCCGCATTTGCAGATCGAGTCATTAGTCTGCGTTGGGGCTCTATAATCGGGATACATCTATAGTCTGCGCTGGCTTTCCTTGCACATGGAACTTTCTGCCACAGTTCCTTAGCTGAGCTGAGGATGTTCTGGGGAAGGTAGAGTGACGCCTATGAGCTACGAGGGAATAAGCAGATAAAAGAAATCTGCACCGCTGTGCTTATTTACAGTATAATTAAGCAGACTAATGCAGGGGCGGTTTTTAGCCGCCCAATGCTGTTCGTTTTATAGATTCCGGATAAGCCTCACTTCGTTCGACTTTCCGGAATGACTAGTGTGGGGCTTGAGGTGAAGATATGGAATGACTAGTGTGGGGTGGCTGGCAGACTTGGTTATAAAGCGACAGGATCTCGCGTCCACTCTGGGCGGCAAGAAGCCACCCATAAA
>CALGPA010000077.1 GCA_937960795.1 uncultured bacterium
GCAAAGCCGTCTTGCGCTGTGTCCCGCTCAAAGCGATCGACCCCGTTTGAGCGATCCTTGACCACCGCCAAGAGCGCTTCAGGCGGCGTATTTTCCTGGCGCAACCAAAGCTGCAATTTGCCATCAATACGCATGAAGATGTCGACCGAATTTTTGCTGCTGGGGATGATGTGGATATCACTGGCGTCTTTGCGAACCGCCTCGATCAAGCAACCCTCATAGAGATTCACCAGGAGGCTCTTATTGATCTCCTCATCCAGCTCCTGCTCATTCAGCCCGGAGGAATCTTCATCAGCCACATCGCTGAGCACCTGCCCGGCTTCTTCCAAAAGCTGCAGAAATTCATTCTTCTGAGGAGCTACACGTTCGATGATATCCTCAATGGTCTTCAGTGGAGCCCAAAAGATCTCCAAGCGTTTAAACTGTGTGCGTGTAGTGATTTCCTGAACCACTTTGCTAGTGGGATCACTGGTTAGCACCCGCAGGATGTCCCGATTCCCTTTCTGCATCCCAAAAGGGATGATCTTGTGAAAGAGCAGCCGGCGCTTGAAATCCTCATCACTATCTCGCCGCATGCTATCCATGATCTTCTTGCAGGCTTCCAATTGACTGTCCGAGATCTCCTCGATGGTCTTTTTGAAAGTGGGGAAGGCATAGTGGATCGCCAAAGCTTCGTAGACAAGATCGTGCGGAGAGCCAAATTCGATCTCCAAGACCCGCGCCAAAGCTCCGGCAGAACTGCCCCCATATTCCTTCATCTTCACTTCTGCTTTCTGCATGGTCTCCAGATCGAAGTAATCATTCTGAACCAGATATTGGGCAAATTTGCTGCTAAGCACTTATCATTACCTTACATCGTTGGCGGAGAGATCGTGGCAATCTCTGCCGAGACCACGGTCAGGAACGTGATGGCGATCGCCACCACCAAGCCCACCAAGGTCTGGATGTATTCCACCAAGTTGTTCATCTTATATGTGGTTTCGGATTCATAAAAAGTCGCAATCTGCTGGGCAGATTGCAGGATGGTACCCGTCTCTTGTCCGGTGCGCAAGCGGGTGAGCGCTGTCCTGGTGAAAGCTCCGGATTCCGTCATGGCCTCCACAAAGCCCATGCCCTCTTTGAGCATCAAAGGAATGGTGATCTGTTTGATGCGGTCTTCCATCCAGGCATTTCGACAAGCCTCTGCAGCCGTTTTTATGGTTTCTATATTGTCTCCGGCGCCGCCATAGATGGTGCCAAAAACCCTGAAGTAGATCTCAATTGAAGATTTGTGGATCAAGTGACCAACAATGGGCAGATTCACAATGCGCTTATCCCGCCAGATCTTGCCCTTGGGAGTGCTCCACCATCGCCAGATGATAAACATCGGAACTGCCACCGCCAAAAGCAGAGCCCACCAATATGCCCCCAGCCAATCACTCGCCGCCAAGGTCTTCTGCGTGAGCGGAGGCAAAGGCATGTCGTATTTCAAAAAGAGCTGAGCCGTGGACGGGAAGATATCCACGATATAGTAGATCACCGCGGCGACGGTCGCCAAAAGTGCAAACATCGGAGAGATCAAGGCTTTCTTGACGTTTTTCTTGATCTCCATATCACGCTCGATGAATTTCGCGGTGGCATCAAAAACCTCTGCCATATTACCGCTTCGGGTGGCAAGCCCCAGCATATAGGCGGGAAACTTGCCGAAGATGTGCTGATAGCGCATAAAGACTTCACGTCCCTCCGCGCCCGCCTTGAGCTGACTCTCAATCTGCTGCAAAGCATCGCGAAAGCCCCGATTGGGCTGCTCTTCCGCGAGCATCTCCAGGATCTTGCCAAAGCTCATCTTGTCGCGCAACATCGTGGCTGAGAGCTTGATAAACATCATGATATCCGGTAAGGACGGCTTGGACGGTATGTCAAAAAGCACCGGGGAGATATTGAACTTCGTATAGCCCATCCGCCTTAGAGCATTTGCCACCTCTTCCTTGGAATAGGCAGATTGACGACCACTGACCGGTTTCTTGCCCTCAATGAAGACCTTGTAAAGCCAGTCTCGCTTCTTCTCAAAAGCCTGAACTTTGAGCTTGTAACGCAGCTCCACCTTCGCCATTTGCTCTTTGGCTGCCTTGGAGCTATCCGCCATGAAGCTGCC
>CALGPA010000078.1 GCA_937960795.1 uncultured bacterium
AAGATATTGGTAGTAGACGACGAGCAAAATATCCGAGATATATTCCAGGCTTTTCTCAGAGATATGGGCTACACGGTCGCAAGCGCAATCGATGGCATTGACGCCTTGGAGAAGATCTCCAAAGAGAAGTTTGATCTGTATATCGTGGATATCTATATGCCCCGCATGGGCGGGCTGGAATTGATCTCCAGGCTCAAGGAATTGCAGCCATCGGCAGTGATTATCGTCACGACCGGCTATTCCGGTTTGGATGTGGATTTTCGCAGCATCCGGCAATCCGCCTTCATGTATTTGGCAAAGCCGATCCAGCCGGACGAGCTGATTCGCGCCGTGGAAGCCGGGCTTGCCCACTCCACGGAAACTAAGCCGGAGATGGTCAAGATCAATTTTGACGACAACACTGAGGGTGATAAGCAACCGGAGATGCTGCTGCTTAAGGGCTTTACTACCGATCAGATTTTGCACTTTAAGAGCATGGGCACGCTCAAAGAGTATAAGTCCGGAGATCATATCATGATGGACAAAGAAGATGGGTCTATGCTCTTTGTGGAGCACGGATATGTGAATGTCTATTACAATACCGATCTGGTGGACAGCCTCAAAGATGGCGACGTCTGGGGCGAAGAGACATTTGTGAATCCCGGCGCGCTTTTTTGCAGCCTGAGAGCTCATAGCAACGTGACCGTGCGGCACTTCCCCAGAAAGCGCTTGATAGAGTTTTTTACATACAACGACAAGAGTCTCACGGATCGATATATGCTCAATATGATCCAGTGTATGTATGTGAAATGGCGGCGGAGCATCGTGAGGCTTGGGCTTTCCAGCCGTTCAAATCCCATTGATGTGAACTAGGATAAGCAGATGAGACTAAGCTTTACGGAAGCTCTAAGCAGAGAGATCCCCTCATATTATCAGGGAGTCGAAAGATGTGAAATCATCTCACAATGGCTCACTCATCATGCCGAGCGGGAGCTGGAATGCAAGGACCTTCTAATGTATATCCTTCACAAGGCACGTGAGATCCAAGCATCGGATGTGGATCTTGGAGCTCCGGGATGCGACGGCAAGATCTGGATGAGGGTCTATGGCAGCAAAAACCCGGTCGAGGAACTCGGAGAATACTCTCTGGTGGATACCAATGCCATCATTCTTTCTTGGCTGTCGCCCAGCCAACGTCAAAGACTTTTTATGCAAAAGAGCCTGGACTTTCCGCTCGCGTTTGATGTGGAAGGCAAAGAGGTGAGATTCCGCGGGACGACTTTCTTTGATCGCAACTCACTCGGTGCAAACTTCCGTAGAATCAACGATTCCATCCTGCAGGTGGAAGATCTCGGCATCCCGGAAGTGGTGGCAAATCGGATGAATCTCAAATATGAGAAGACCGGACTGGTGCTCATCACGGGCATCACCGGCAGCGGAAAATCCACCACTCTCAACGCTGTGATTGACATGAACAACCGTCAAAATGCGGGACACATAGTTTCCATCGACTCGCCGATCGAGTATGTGCACCAGTCCAAGAAAAGCTTGGTGCGCCATCGTGAAGTGGGCGTCGATGTATTGAGTTTTGAACACGGCGCCATCGAAGCCCTCAGGCAGGATCCCGATATCATCGTGGTCGGCGAAATGCGCGATCCTCAGACTATCGCTACCGTCTTGGAGATCACCGATAGCGGACACAAAGCTTTCACCACCCTGCACACCAGCTCCGCCATCGATAGCATCCACAGGATCGTGGCAGAATTTCCGCCTGACTCCCAAGAGCGCGTGCGCAACCGTCTGGCAGATGTGCTTACGGTCTGCATGAGTCAGAAGCTGGTCCCTACTACAGATGGGAAATTGGCTCTGGCAAAAGAGATCCTATCGGTGGATTCCAGCGTTCAGGCAGCGATCAGGAACAAAAACATTGGCGAGATTTATCAAATGATGGTGGA
>CALGPA010000079.1 GCA_937960795.1 uncultured bacterium
GTAGCGGAGTGTATCCGGAATCTATAGAGCGAACAGCATTGGGCGGCTAGAAGCCACCCCTACAATAGTCATTCCGGGCTTGACCCGGAATCCATAATCCGTCCACGAATCTACACTGATTAACACGAATTGGTTCAGAGGGTTTAGAAGGTAGAGATGCAATTCGGGCTCCCCGCAAGATCTTTCTTGACAGGATCATATACAACTGCAAACCTGCTTATAAGATAGAAAAGGAGCAGATGGATGGAAAAACTCCGCTTGGGAATCTCTTCATGTCTTTTGGGAAAGCCGGTTCGCTATGATGGTGGTCACAAGTATGATGCGTGGATCGTGGAGACTTTGGGTCAGTTTGCAGATTTTGTGGATCTATGTCCTGAGAATGGCAGTGGTCTTCCCGTTCCTCGGGAGGCGATGCGTCTGGTGGGCAGCAAGGATGGATATCGGGTTTTGGGCACCAAAGCAGGGAAGGATTTCACCGAGCAATTGGAAAAGTATAGCGCTGTTGCGGTGGATTCATTGACAGAGGCGAGGCTATGTGGCTACATCCTCAAGAGCAAATCTCCTAGCTGTGGAATGGAGCGGGTGAAGATCTATCCTCTTCATGGCGGAGCTGCCGGCAAGACGGGGCTGGGCATCTTTGCGCGGGAGCTGATGCATAGATTTCCAAATCTGCCGATTGAGGAAGAGGGCAGGCTGCATGACCCTGTCCTAAGAGAGAATTTTATCGAGCGTGTCTTTGTAGTGAAGCGCTGGTGGGAGATGCTCTCAAAAGAGGTCTTGGCAAAAGACGTCATCCGGTTTCACACTATTCACAAGTATCTGATCATGGCACATTCGCCGCAGCATTATCGAGAGATGGGTAAGCTGGTGGCGGGGGTCAAAAAGCATGAGATGGCAGACTTCCTGCCACAGTATTTTGAGCTTTTGATGACAGCATGCGCGCGCAAGGCTACCTTAAGTAAACATCAGAATGTGTTGCTGCACATTTTGGGTTATTTCAAGGCGGATCTGGACGCGTTTGAGAAGCAGGAACTGATCCGACTGATTGCCCAATATAAGGACGGCTTTATCCCGCTGATCGTGCCGATCACCCTGATCAACCACTATGTGGCAAAATATCGGAAGGAATATCTGCGGGAGCAGATCTACTTGAATCCACACCCGATGGAGCTCAAGCTGCGCAATCACGTGTAACATATGTGCTTCATCCACTTTCGATCCCGACTTTTTGTTGACAGAGAAGTCTATTTCAGATTCTGTGCATCCATCACAAAAAATATGAGGAATCGATGAAGATATTAGTGTTAAACTGTGGAAGCTCGTCAATTAAATACCAATTGATAAATATGGAGAAAAGCTCTGTAATGGCAGAGGGCATTGCCGAACGCATCGGCGAAGACCTTGCCTTGTTTACCTACAAGAGCCCAAATTATACCAAGAAAAAGCGCGAAGTGGTGATTGAAGATCACGAAAACGGACTGCAGATGATCCTTGACTCCTTGGTGGATAGCACCAATGGCACCTTGGCAGATCTCAGAGAGATCGACGCGGTGGGACACCGTGTGGTTCACGCCGGAGAGCACTATAGTGATGCGGTCAAGGTCACTGATCACGTCACCCAAGTCATCCGCGAATGCATAGCTTTGGCTCCGCTGCACAATCCCGCCAATCTCAAGGGAATAGAAGCGGTGAATGCTGCCATGCCGGATTGTCCTCAATGTGTGGTCTTTGACACGGCGTTTCATCAGAGCATGCCTCAGGAAGCCTATCTCTATCCGCTGCCTTTGGATTTTTATCACAAGCATAAGATTCGCCGCTATGGATTTCACGGCACCAGCCACAAGTATGTGAGCATGAAAGCAGCCGAGTATCTGGGCAAAGATTTGGAAAAGATGAAGATCATCTCTTGCCACTTGGGCAATGGCGCGTCGATCACGGCAATAGCCGGCGGCAAGTCCATCGATACCTCCATGGGGCTCACTCCTTTGGAAGGGCTGATGATGGGCACCCGCTGCGGCGATATCGATCCCGCGATCCCGATCTATATGCAGCAAAGCTTGGGACTCAGCGTGGATGAAGTCAATAATGTTTTAAACAAAAAAAGCGGCATGCTGGGGCTTTCTCACATCTCCAATGACATGCGAGAGATCGAGGATGAGATCTTGATCAAGCAAAATCCCAGAGCTATTCATGCTCATGATGTATACTGCTATCGCATCAAAAAGTATATCGGCAGCTATTTTGCGGCTCTTGATGGAGCGGATGTCTTGATCTTCACCGGCGGTGTAGGCGAGAGAATGCCGATCCTGCGTGAACAGGTCTGCCGAGACATGACTGCCATGGGCATCATCCTGGATCTCGAAGAAAACGCACGTTTTACCGATGACATCCAGGTGCTCAGCAAGCCGGAATCCAAGATTACCGTGCTAAAGATCCCGACTAATGAAGAACTGATGATTGCTTTGGAGACTCAAAGACTGGTATCGGAATAGCAAAACTCCCAAAATGCATCATAAAGCGAGAGGAAGATGAGCGAGATATCCAAAAGTTTTTACCGGATGCTGTTTGACAGATCTCCGGTCTCATTGTGGGTGGAAGATTTTTCTTTGATCCATGCCTATATGATAGCCCTCAAGAAAGAGGGTGTGGAAGACATTCGGGCATATTTTAAGACCTATCCGGACAAGTTTTTGGATTGTCTGAAACTGATCCAGATTCGAGATGTCAATGACGCGACGCTTACGACCTATAAAGCAAAGAGCAAAGAGGAGCTGTTTTCCTCCATGCATTTGGTCTTCAAAGACGAAGCGGTGCACTGCCTTTTGGAATCCATGCTTGCCATAGCCGATGGCCGCTCCAGCTTTGAAGGGCAGGGGATAAACTATGATCTTCAGGGGAATCGCTTGTATCTGAAGATATCCTGGAACATCCCCGGCGATAATCTGGAGGACTATAAACAGGTGATCGTGGCAATGCAGGACACCACCAATCTGGAGCGCGTGCGCAAGGAGCTTGAGGAGCGGGAGACGCTCTTTCGCTGCATCTTTGAGCAATCTTCAGAGGGGATGATCCTAGTCGACAACAAAGGCAAGATCTTGCTCTATAACCACACGATGGAGAGCTACACGGGCATGTCTGCCGACCGCGCGGTGGGCAAAAAGCTATGGTGCTATTTCAATGAATTCTTCAAGGGCTTGGAACTTCAGAAGGAATCGATCTTCAGCAAAGAGAGATTGCAGGAAATCTTCAAGAATCCCCCTGCCGAAAAGATTAGCGATGAATATAGCTTCTTTGATAAGCGGCACAAGCTCTTTGCTCACAAGATCACGGTCGTTCCGATCAAAAACGTCAATAAAGATCTTTTTGCCGTCTTGCTTACGGATCTCACGCCCATGCGGCGCTCCGAGCGCACCACCGCGATCTTGCATAAGATCTCGCATTCGGTCAACATGGAAGGATCCTTGGATGATCTGTTCTGCACTATCCATCAATCCCTATCCCAGATCCTGGATGTGACAAACTTCTTTATCGCGTTGTATGACCATCGCAGCAATCTCATCACCTTCCCCTATTTGATGGATGAGATGAATGAGGATTCCGCCGCGGTGGAAGCGGACGACAAGACATCGCTCACGGCACAGATCATCACCGAAGAGAAGACTCTGCTTCTGGATGAAGCCGAGATCGACGCCCGCATCTCTCAGCAGGGCTACATCGGGGTGAAATGTAAGAACTTCTTGGGCATCCCGCTGGTGCTTTCAGGAAGAGTGATCGGCGCAATGGTGGTGCAATCCTACCGGAGATCAGATCTCTATACAGACGAGGATCAGCTGCTTTTGGAATCCATCTCCGAGCAGATCGCCTATGCTCTGCACAAAAAGCAGGCTGATGAAAACATCAATGTGCTCTTTCAAGCTATCGAGCAAGCCGGAGAGGGCATCGTGATCTTCACACCGGATGGGACCATCCAATATATAAATACCATCTTTGAGAGGATGACCTCATATCGGCGCATTGAGCTTCTGGAAAAGAACTTTGATGAGCTGCCTTTTGATAGCGGCAGCCGCAAGGAGATGAAGCAATCTTGGATGCGGGTGAGATCCTCACAGCCCTGGCATGGCAAGGTGGATATGATCCGCAAAGACGGCCCCAAGGTTACCCTGGATATGGTGGTCAAGCCCGTGATCGACAATGATGGCAGGCTCTCCAGCATCATCGCCAGCTGCAAGGACGTCACCTATGAGATCATGAAAGAAGAGCAGCAAAAGCGGACTCAGCGCCTGGAAGCCATCGGGCGTCTCACCGGCGGCATCGCGCATGACTTCAATAATATCCTTTCAGCCATCATCGGCTATACAGAATTGGCAGGAGACGATCTTGCTCCGGATAGCGACACTGCTCAAAACTTGGTGGAAGTGCTCAAAAGCGCCGGACGTGCCAAAGAGATGATCGCCCATCTTCTGTCTTTCTCGCGCCAAGAAGAAGCCAAGACCGAGGTGGTAGACTTGGTAGACCATGTGCGCGAATCGGTGAGATTTCTGCGCAGCTATCTGCCGCGCTCGATCCGAATCGTGGAAAACTATTGCTCTGAGCGCAGCAACGTGATCGCCGTTCCCGGGCAGATCCATCAGATAATCATCAATCTGGGCACAAACTCCATGCACGCTCTTAAGCGGGATGGAGCCGAGATCCGAGTGGAGATCGACAGTGTAAGCTTCAGTTCCCGCGATATGCAGGCTTTCCCGGAGCTGGAACAGACAAACTACATGAAGATCTCGGTTTCAGACAATGGCTGCGGGATAGATCCCGCGATCCTGGATCACATTTTCGACCCATATTTCACCACCAAAGGGGCAAATGAAGGCACGGGACTCGGGCTTTCGATCGTGCACAGCATCGTCTCGGCTCATCACGGTGCCATTCGGGTGGAGAGTGTTCTGGGCGAAGGCACGACCTTCATCATCTATCTACCCATATACACTCCGGATGCCTGGCATCAACCCGTTAATGGCGAGGAAGAAGAAATCGATCTTAGCGGCAAAGAAACCATCATGTTTGTAGATGATGAGCCGGCATTGGTCAATGTCTTCCGTCAGGGGCTGATGCGTCTGGGCTATAAGGTGGAGGGTTTCACGGATCCACGCCGCGCTTTCGACTATTTTAGCAAAAACCCGCAAAAGGTGGACATCCTGGTCACCGACACCACCATGCCCTATATGAGTGGGGTCGAACTGGCTGAGCGCAGCATGGAGATTCGGGAAGACCTGCCTGTGGTGATCTGCACGGGATTTACCACGCTGATCTCGGTGGATGACGCGCGCGATAGAGGAATCCGGGACTTCGTGATGAAGCCATTTAAAATCAAGGATATCGCAAATCGGATCCGCGATGTATTAGACAACAAGGTGCGAGATGAGACTTGATCTTCTGCTTAATAAGCTCTGCCTGACCAAGACGCGCAGCATTGCCAAAAATGCCTGCGACAAGGGCTTGGTCAAGGTGAATTCCAAACCGGCAAAAGCCTCGGAAAAGATACGCGAGGGGGATCTGATCTCGCTGAGCCTATACGGCTATCGTCATGAAATGAAGATCCTCACCATCCCTAACGGGAATGTGGCTAAAAAAGACGCCGGAGACTATTTTGAGATGCTTTCCCGGGAGCCGATAGAATAGGGGCATAAGATCTTATGATTGGCAGGATGGAGCTTGGCGATAAAGGGCTCTTTTGCATCATCTGCCTTTTGATCTTGCTCTTGAGCGGCTCATGGGCCCATGCCGATATCCGCTTTGAAGAGATTCACGAAAGTGCATATCACAAGCTCTATAGCAGCCGCGAGGCAAGCGCCTCCTGCTTGGTGTTCAGTGCGGCGCTTGAGCAGCGAATAGCCGATCTACAGATCACGCTTGGGGTCTATCCTTCCGAAAGGGTCAGCATCTATATGGTTCACGGCGCACGGGAATATAGCCAAATAAGCCGAGGCAGAGCCAAGATCATCGAGTTTTCAGATGCTTTCTACAGCGGAGGCGAGGGAGTCATCTATATCCGCTCGCAGGATCAGATCTCAGAGAACTATCTGCATATCCTGCTGCATGAATATATTCATTGGTATGTGGATCAACTCTTTATCTCTGCGCCTCTATGGTTTCACGAGGGCATGGCCACATATTTCAGCGGACAGATGGGCTATGAGCGCTTTCTATTGTATCTCAAGGAAAGCCTTGTAAATCCACAGAGTGATCTGTATCGCATAGGCTTTAGCTATCCGCCTGATCGCCGAGATTGGCCGCGCTTCTATGCCAGCTCTGCCATGGCAATCAGATTTATGAAAGACAAGCATGCCAAGAACTGGCAGAGGTTCTGGGATATCACCGCGCAGAGTCACAAAGAAGGGCGCAAGATCCGCTTTAGTCAGGCCTTTGTAAGCAGCTATCACTTCAGCCTTTGGGATTTTCAAAATAGCTTTGAAGAATATAGCAGAAAGCAGGGCTATCTATATCTGATAGTGGCGATCAATTCCATGATCTTTGCGCTGCTTCCCTTTGTGGTGATCGCGATCTATCTCAAGCGCAGAAAGCGCATGAAACAGCTTCCCGATCTTCCCGAACCCATGCCGACGGCTGACGCGGATGCGCTTCCCAAGGAAGATGACGAGGCGGATTTGCGACTGTGAGTAGCCAAGCGGGCATTCGATAATTGCAGCTTGACAGATACTAAGCCAAAGATATTTATGGGGATTAGCTTAAGATTTTGTAAAAAAACTAATCAGGAGATGATATATGAAGTATCTTGACCTCGCCATGAATGCGGCTGAAAGCCTTGGAGCAGAATATGCAGACATCCGCATTCAAAAGACCACCGATCAGGTGATCTACCTGCGCAATCTCAGCCTCAAAAGCGCCAATACCAAGGTGCTTCACGGCTATGGCATCAGGGTCTTCAAAGATGGTGCCTGGGGCTTTGCACACAACAATGTCTTCACCGATGAAGCCGTCCTGGCAACGGTCGAAAAGGCATTTGAGATTGCCCGCCTATCCGCTACGGTGAACAAAGACAAAAAGCTGCGCCTGGCTCCCGAGCGTAGCTACATCGCGTCCTACAAGACACCCATACAGATCGATCCCTTTGAGATCCCCCTATCTGAAAAGGTGGATATGATGATGGAGGTCAATCGCACCATGTTGGCGTTTGAGGGGATCCGTCAGGCTATGTTTTATCTGATCCAGCACAAGGACGAGAAGCTCTTTGCCAGCACTCTCGGCACTCGTCTGGACATCAACTATCAATTCATTGATCCCATGATCACCGCCACCGCTGTCGCTGATGGAGACAGCCAGTCTCGTACCTTCGACGAAGGCGGACGCGCTGTGGGCTGGGAATGGATCCAAAGCCTGGATCTCATCGAAAAAGCCAAGCAGATCGCCGAAGAAGCGCTAATCAAGGTCAAAGCCGACACTCTGGGTCCGGAAAAGCGTCGCAGCTTGATCTTGGATCCCAATCATCTGGGGCTCACCATGCACGAATCCGTGGGGCATCCCACCGAGCTGGATCGAGTCTTGGGCTGGGAAGCAGACTTTGCGGGACTGTCCTTTGCGACTCCCGAAAAGCTCAAGAACTATCGCTATGGCAGCGAGATCGTCAACTTTGTGGGAGATAACACCCTCGCTGAAGGTCTTGCCACTTTGGGCTTTGATGATGATGGCGTGCCGGGACAGAAGTGGCACATAATTAAAGATGGCATCCTCAACGAATATGGCAGCACTCGCGACACCGCCATGGAGATCGGGCTGAACTACTCCAGAGGCTGCAATCGCGCTACCTATTATTATGATCAGCCCATCAACCGCATCCCAAACCTCTATCTTTTACCCGGAACCAAGTCGTTGACACCCGCTGAGCTGATCGCTGATACGGAAGATGGAGTCTATATCCAAGGCCGCGGAAGCTTTTCCATCGACCAACACCGGGTGAACTTCCAGTTTGGCGGAGATTTCTTCTGGGAGATCAAGAAAGGCAAACTCATCCGCCCGCTGAAGAAAGTGCTCTACAAATCCTGCAATCCGGAATTTTGGAATAGCTGCGACGCCATCTGTGATGAGCGTTTCTGGCGTCCATTTGGGGTAGTAAATTGCGGCAAAGGTCAGCCTTCACAGACCGCCCGCATGACCCACGGTTCCGCACCGGCAAGATTCAGAAATATCCGTGTGGGAGGTTCCCAATGAAGACCGACATGATCAGAAGATTCATCAGTGAAAACTGCTCAGCAGACGACTATCTGTTCAGAATCTCAGAGACCGATAGTCACGAGACCAGATTTGCTCAAAACGGCATTACGCAGCATCTGGCGGGGCCAAAGGTCTCGATCGACCTCACGGTCACCTTTGGCAAAAAAAGCGGCACAGCAAGCGTAAATCAAGCCGATGAGGCCAGCCTGAAGCAGCTCATCGCCACTGCTGAAGACATCGCCCGACTGGCTCCCGAAGATCCCGAATATATGCCCTCCACC
>CALGPA010000080.1 GCA_937960795.1 uncultured bacterium
TCTAAGTCCTTATTTTCTCACCGCTTGCACGCTCGACCGGTGAGCGACTGGTGAGAGGGGCATGAGGAGCCCATATTTTGCAAGCATTTACGAGGCCGGAAAAGCACCGAGTCCACATGCCCCCTCTGCTATCTGATGATGGATAAACAAAAATGTTTTTCATAAGGAAGTCGGGGCAGATTCCCGGCACGATTTCACTTGACAGAGAATTCTTTTAAGCCGATATTGCATATAGTAAATACAAGAGCGAAATTGAGCACATAAGAGGAGAGAATGATGAGCCTGAAGAGATCGTTTGTTTTGATCTTAATCCTGATCTATTCCGCTTGGAATCTGCATGCAGCTTGGCAGACGAGCATCAATATCAGGAATCTCTCATCCTCCTCAGACTATTTGGAGTGCTCTGTGATCATCGGCGAACATGAAGACGCCAGCGAGGCTTATGACTACTATTTTGATCTGCCATATCTGATTCCTCCGATGAATCCTTCCTATATTGTGGCGTATTTTCCACATCCGGATTGGACTCCGCATCATGGGAATTATCTGAAGGATATCCGCAGCACTGAGATCATGAGCAAGAGCTTTGATGCCACTCTGCGCGCGGTGAATCCCTATTCGGCAAATTACGTCATATCCTGGAGCTTACCGGATGCTTTTCCTGATTACTATCAGCCGCGCTTGATCCATCAAAACCAGGAAGTGGATATGCGCATCCAGAGCAGTTACAGCTTCCAAAGCAGCAATAACTACAGCTATTTTAGCATAGAGCTGGGACTGCAAAGCGGAGTGCCTTTTGAGATAGAGCCGCTTTCTGCACTGCATTATTCGGACAATCTGAGCCGCCTTATCAATCTGGATCGCCATTTCGGGGTTGTCGATGGTGAGCTCAGCTATGCCCTTGAGCCCAATGATGAGCTTGTGCAGAGCCTTTCTGTGATAGCGGATTCCACATGGTGGGAGATCTATCCCTCTGTGGGCTGGATCGGGGAGACAGCGGCAGAGCTAAGTGTTTTCTCAAGCTTTGGCGAGCTTTCCCGGGAGATTATTGTGACTCGGGATCAGACCAATTCCCCGCCAGAGTGGCGCGGCGTGACTTCGCTTGAGATCGTGCAAAATGGCAGCTTGATCTTGGATATCTCAGAGAGCATCTTCGACGCGGATCGGGATGAGGTATTTCTATCAGGCAGCTCAGACGATCTCGTGCTCATCTTTCGCGCGGAGGATGAGAGCTTGGAGCTTTTGCCCAGTTCAGGTTTTAAGGGGCAGAGCATTTTGGATCTGGAGCTGGATGATGGCGTCAATTCTCCACAGCAGGTGATTTTGCCCATCGAGATCTTTGCGGCAGAGCCGATCCCCGTGGCAAATCCGCGGCTGGAATCTCTGTCTGAGGGGAATCTGAGGCTTGTCTGGGATCCTTCAGATGAGGACAGCTCGGGAGGATATCTGCCGGGCATCAAGTATAGAGTATATTCCCTGGGCGATCCCTGGGGCGAGAGCGAGATTTTGGCAGAGGATCTGTCGCAGAACTATTTGGATATAGATCCTGCATTCAGCAGGAAATTCTTTTATGTAAAAGCAATTAATGAATAGGAGAGACTTATGTCGCGCAGTTATTTGATTCTTATCTTGGGCTTTGCCATGCTCTTATGCACCCTTGGCATGGCAGAAGCGATTGAGCGTGATCTGGTGCCCAAGGGGCAATTGGAAGCGGCACCATATGCCAGCAGGTATTCATATCGGGATGACAACCCCGTATCCCGCAGCTTGTTTTGGGAAGAAGATTTTGAGATTCCGGATGCGGCTTGGCAATTGCAATCCGGATGGAACATCGCAGCGGATGCCTACAAGCCTTCGCCTTCCGGGATAAACACTGCTTTCACAGATAATCCCTATGAGAATGAAGCTCTATACACGATGCTGAGTCCTCAGATCTGGCTGCCGGAATTGCCGGACGCCAGATACCGCTACAATCTGGAAATCATGCATTGGTGGGAAACCGAGACCAACTATGACTTTGCCCAAATCCGGCTTTACAAAGACGGGCAGTTTGAAGCCACGATTTTGATGCAAAGCGGGATGCAGGACTGGGTCTTGGGATCCTATGATCTGAGCCAATATGCCGGATCCAATATCCAGTTTGTCTTCGAATTGGATTCTGATGAAGCGGATGTCTATGCCGGATTTGGCATGGATTTCATCAAAATCTGGCAGGAAGAATATAGCTATGAGCTTGAGATGGACCTCATCAGTCTAAATGCGCAGAACTTCCCCTTTGTCTATGCCACGGTAGCGCTGCAGATGGGCGAGATCGATGTGTCGGATCTCTCCGCGCAGCACTTTGGCGTCTATGAAAACGACTTTCTGCAATCCAATTTCTTCTCAGTGATTCCACCCTCCACCGGGGAAGGATCGCGCTTGGCAGACATTGTCTTCATTATGGACAATAGTGGCTCCATGGGGCCATATATCACTGCCATTAGCAATAATGTGACGGACTTCATCAATAGTTTGATGGGCTCCGGAGTGGATAGCGCTCTGGGCCTATGTCGCTATGGCGCTTCCGAAAATAGCGGAAATCCGATCTTGGAAGACAATGGAATTCTGAGCACGGATCTGGACTATTTTCGTGATAATGTGTGGAACCGCAATGTGGTGACGGGTGGACACGAGCCCGGCTACTATGCCATGACCCACAGTTTAGCGAATTTCTCTTGGCGTCCCGGCGCGCAAAAGGTGATGATCATCATCACGGATGAAACCCCTGCCCAGGGCTCAGTGGGCATGCAAGCAGCTCTGGATGCATGTGTGGAAAATGGAGCGATCCTCTTTGCGCTGAGCTTACCCGGGCTCTTTGGTACATTCACGCCCATCACCGAGGTCACAGGCGGCGACGTCTTTGATCTCTACAGCAGCTTTGATGATATCCTCCAACAAATCTCACAGATCATCGTTTCAAACTATATCATCTCATATCGCAGCAGCAACCCCTTCTTTGATGGAACTCTGCGCAATGTGAGGATCACCGCCTCCTATCTGGGCGAAACGGCGGAAGACTTCGGCGCTTATGTGCCCGGTCAAGCTCCGGGAATCATGCGTCATCCGGATACCATCGCCTATGACAGTAGCGCTCTCTATGATAATCTGCCGATCCCTATTCAGTTATTGATCTCAGACAATCATCCGCCCTATACCTCCTCCGCGACATTGTATTACAAGAGCATGGGCACGCGCAGCTACAATGAGCTGCCAATGGTGAATGTAGGTGGAGATCTCTGGGAAGCGGAGATTCCGGCAGCCGCTGTTCAGGCACCGGGATTGAGCTATTACTTCCGCGCTACGGACGGAGTCTCGACCTCGAGCTTGCCCAGCACCGAGCCGGCAAACAATCCCTTTACCATCGCGATTTTGCCCAATGAAGCGCCTCAGGTGCAGCATGCGCCTATCGTGCAAGTAAACTACCACAGTCCCGTGGGAATCCTGGCAGAGGTCACTGATAACACGGACTTCGTGGAGAGCGTGAAACTCTTCTATCGCCGATACGGTCAATTGAGCTACACCGCGGTGGACATGCTCCCATCCGGCGGAGATAGCTATCAATATGTGATCCCCGGTGAAGTGGTGGCAGAATATGGCGTGGAATATTATATCCAGGCCAAGGACAATCACGGCGTAGTGGGTCCCAGCGGATTTGCGGACAATCCTCACTATGCGGCGGCGCTTTTGGAAGGAACATTGATCCTGCCCGGTGACTTGAGCTATCTGCACTTCACCGCAGAAAACTCGCCATTCTACATCTCCGGCAGCATCACGGTGCCTCCGGGGGCTACGATGATCGTGGATCCGGGTTGCGAGCTATATTTTGCACCAAACTCCACTTTGACAGTGCAGGGCGGCATCATCGCTCAAGGCAGCCTCTTCGCTTCACAGAGTCCGGCATTGGCATTTCGCGGCATCCACATTGACTCCGCACAGGGTGAGGTGGATTTCCAAGATTGCGAGATCCAAGACGCGATCAATGCTCTGATTATCGAAAATTCCGGCGGTTCATATCAAGGCTTGGATATCACGACTCAGATGCAATATACCGGCGCCTATGGCGTGAAGATCCTAGGAGACTCAAGCCCTATGCTCGAAGATCTGATGATCTTGGGCTATAACCGCGGGATCATCGTGGAAAATTTCGCCCAAGACCGCTCAGGCTCCGCGCTCACTCGAGCAGCAAGCCCCACTTTGACCAATATTCGCATCCGCAATAGCAGCAGCAGCTCGCGCAATGGCAGCGTCGGCATCTCGGCTGTGGGGGATGTAGCTCTCATGGTGGATCAAGCCATCCTCGAGGACTTTGCCATAGGCATCGATTATGATGGCTCCGAGATTATCACAGGACGCCAATTGCCCATCATCCGAGGGCTTATGATCCGCACAGATGAGACGGATCCGGCACATAGCCTGAGGGGGGCGGTCGGTGCCCGCTTTGTGAATCTTCCCGGATTGCAGCTTGGTACAGAGGACAAATCCGTGAGAATCATCGGCTACGATCTGGGGATCCAATTGCAAAATGAGTTGGGTAGAGCCGGGAGCCCCACTTTGACCAATATTCGCATCCGCAATACCGGCAGTGCCTCTCGCACTGTGACTCAGGGCATCAGCATCCTGGGCGATATCGGAGCGAATATGTCGAACATCGAGCTTCAAAACCTGCCGCTCGGAATCGATTATCAAGGTACTCCCTCGCAGTCAGCATTTCTTCAGAATATCCATATAAACTATACTGATCCCACATTTAGTGACATCATCGGAATTCACTTTAAAGATATGGGCTTCTCACTGGCGCATGGCATCATCATCCACAATCTCCCATCCGGGAGAAATCCCGCAAACCTGGACGCGAAAGCATTTGTGGTGGACAACTCAGAGCTGGTGATCATGCAAAGCACCATCTGGGGGCTTACTCATGCTCTGGAATCGCTCAATGGAGCAGAAGCCGCCCTGCAATATAGTATCGTCTGGGGAGCGGAAGCCGGTGAACTTGCCGCCCCGATCTTGGAAAATGGGGGACTTGCCATCGTGCACAGTTCCAATATCTCAGTAGTCGGCGGAGTCTATCCCGGGACAAACAACCGAGATATGGACCCCTTGTTTGCGGGAGCCCGACAGGGGAATTTTTATCTGCGTCCGCGCTCTCCCTTGCGGGGTAGTGAGCCATATATCGGAGCTCTGCCCTACAGTTATACCGCCTTGGCGGATGAGCATGTGAAGACCATCGAACCCGGATGGAACATGATCGGCGTTCCCTATCTTCTTCAGGAAGGGATGGATAGTCCTCTGGCAGTATTTGGCGAAGATCTGTCACCTTTTACCGTGCACCCGACCTACACATCCATCCTGCAGATCAATCCCAATGCTATGCCGGATACACTAGGGCATGTCGTGCTGGATGCTGCGGCAAACTACTCTGTGCCGAGCGTGGTGCGTCCATCCGTGGGATATTGGGTGCGAAATCCCAATCCCCATCCGGTGCAAGTGCGGTTTTTTGGATATCAAGAGCCGGATAACTACCGTTTGGAGCTTCAGGGCAATATCAATAGCTGGTTTATGCTCAGCAATCCCTATGACTATCCGGTGAGTTTTGTGGACAATAGCATCGAGCTGACCGGGATGATCACTCCCACAGTGCTCAGATTTAATCCCGAGACTAATGGTTATCAGATGATTGATCTGACTGTGGGCGATGAGATTCCGCCGATGTCTTCATTCCTCATTCTGGCTCAGGGAGCCGATGACGAGGTGAAACTCAGCTATCCGATACTACGTGGCTCGGCAGATCTTCCGATATTGCATGCGGACGTGACAGAGGCAGAAGCCGTGGAAGATCAGATCGAGCTAACTGAGCCTATCTGGCAGGTGATCCTGGAGGCAAAAGCTGGGGGATATGCAGCATCCGCGGCTCTGGGTGTGGCAGAAAAAGCCCAACGCTATTATGATCCATTGGATGTGCCTATGCCTCCGCAGATGCCATTTGCCATGGCTCCGAGGATCAATCTCTATGTGGATAACAGCGATTGGGAAGAATCAGCGGGACATTATATCAGGGATATCCGGGCGAGCAAGGCAGCTTTTTATAGCTGGGATCTCGTCTTGGATCTTGCCGATATCATTGAGCTCGCCGAAGAGGAATTTACTCTCAGCCTGAGCCTTGCATCAGATAGCAAGATCCCGGAGTCTTACTTCCTCAGCCTCATCGATCCGATCGCGGATATTGCCGTCGATATTGCTCAAGATGAGATGATCATCAGAATCGACGCACGCGAAGGAAGCGCGCTCCCCTCAGAGATCAGGCTGCGCCTTGAAGCAAGATCCACCACCGGGGAAGCGGAGCAAAGACAGGATGCCATCCTCTTTGCGCGCAACTATCCCAATCCCTTCAACCCCAGCACCACCATCAGCTATAGCCTCGGGCGGGATGCTGAGGTGAGCTTGGATATCTACAATGTGCGTGGACAATTGGTGCGCCGGCTCGTTCGCGAAGCACAGTCCGCGGGAAATCACAGCATTGTCTGGGATGGCAAAGACTCCTCGGGTAGAGAAAGTGCCTCCGGTTTCTATCTCTACAGGCTTCGCGCCGGCAATGAGAGATATAGCAGCAAGATCCTGATGATGAAATAGATATAGCATCATACGAGGGGCAGTCGATAGCGGCTGCCCTTCATTTTTTGAATCAGGAAATCACGGCGCGGCTGCTTGTAAGCGGGTCAATTTGCGTTAGCGGGTAGTTAGGGAGCCTCTGCCAATCTTTTTGCTTGACATAAGCACAAGGCATTTTATATTGTCCCAACTGATAAAAACTGTCAGAAATGGCAGCTAAAATGTTATGGTTCCCGTGCTTGCGGTCTTGATAGCTACCTCGGTTAGCTATTTTTTTTGATGCGAAAGCGGTATGAAGCTCTGCTGATACCATTTTTGCCAGACCAATTTATAGAGTGTCCGCATTTCGAGCCGCAGTGTGGGAGATAGATATTTAATGCGGCTCGATCGCAAAAGAAAGAGGAAAAAGTGCAGTATTACCGTACACAGATTGAGGATATCGCCAAGAAGATTTGTGCAGAAATGCAGGTTGCCGTCTATGACATCGATGAAAAGATGTCAGGAAAAGGCAGAATCATCATCGTGTATCTCACCAAAATCGGTGGGATTACCCTGGATGAGTGCGCTCGTTTTAGCCGAGCATTGAGTGAAGAGCTGGAAACCTTTGATCTCATCCCGGAAAGATACTTCTTGGAAGTCTCATCTCCCGGTCTCGAACGCCCGCTCAAGCTCAAGAGCCATTGGGTGAGCGCTATCACTGAGAAAGTCGCCATCCAATATAGCGACGCAGAAGATAAACGATCTGTGATGGGAACTCTGCAGGAAGTCAATCAAGACAGCGTGGTGCTCGACGATCGCGGAGAGCTCATTGAGATTCCTCTCAAAGCGATATCGCGTGCCAAAACAGTATATTTGGGCTTGCCCCGAGGGAATGACAATGAGCGTTAATATCCTTGATGCAGTGATGCAGCTTGCCTCACTTAAGCAACTCGACGGAGCCTTGATCCAAGAGATCATCGTGGATTCCATCACCAGCACTTTGTCCAAAAAACTCGATGAAGAAAACGAACTGGAAGTCTTTATCGATGACGCAGTCAGAGGCATCAAAGTGCGCTACAAATGCTTGGTCACAGAGCTCGAAAGCGGCTTGGGTGAGATCTCCCTGGCTGATGCCCGGGCAAACCACGATGCCGATCTGAAGCTGGGAGACTACGTTCAAAAAGAGATGTCTCTGCACGAATTTGAGCCGAAACTGGTCAAAACAGCTCAGCGCTTGATCCAAGACAGAATCCGCAGTCTCGAAGATGAAAAGATCCAAAACGACTTTGATAAACAGAAGCATACCATCGTCTCGGGAAAGATCAAATCCATCGACGAAAACAACGGCGGTTACAGAGTCGATATCGGCTATACCGACGCCCTGCTCCCGCTCGATGAACAGATCGAAAACGAATATTACCGCGTGGGCGACAATATCAAAGCATATGTCACCAATATCCGCAATGGCAATCGCGGAGTGGTCGTCATCCTCTCGCGGACTAATCCGGAATTTGTCAAAAAGCTCTTTGAAGCAGAAATCCCTTCCATCTTCAATAACAAGATGCGCATCCGCAAGATCGTTCGCGAACCGGGGATTCGCAGCAAGGTCGAGCTCGAAGCTTTGGCAGAGAATATCGATCCCATCACCGAATGCGTCGGCCCCAAAGGCACCCGCATCGATAGCATCCGCAAAGAACTGCATGGCGAGCAGATCGATATCGTCGTGCATAGCGAAGATCTCGAAAAGATGGTCGAAAATGCCCTCGGCATCGCCAATACCAAGCGCGTGGTGATCGAGCGTAATCGCGCTGCTAGCGTGATCGTGGAAGAGGCAGACAAGGTCATCGCGATCGGCAAACAAGGCAAAAACGTCAAGCTTGCCGCCAAGCTGACTGGGCTCAAGATCGACATCTTCACTACCTTGGAATTTGAAGAGAAAATGGCGAAAGAACGCCGCACTATCAGCCACGTCAACGAGCTCGACGGCGTCACTCCAAAGATCGCCGAAGTACTGCGTAGCGCTGGATACACCAGCGTGCAGGACATCTTCCAGGCTTCTGTGAATGAGCTTTCCGCGCTGGAAGGTCTCGGTGCTAAAACTGCCGAAAAACTAAAGGAATCAGCGAAGTATTTCTAATGCCAAATATGAATAGCAAAGCCGGCCATATACCGATCCGCACTTGCGTGGTGTGCAGGGAGAAGAGCGAGCAGAGTCAGCTGCTCAGTTTCGTCCTGCTGCCCGGCGGCATCGTCTATGACCTTCTTTCAAGATTGCCCGCCAGAAAGCAGTATGTCTGCCGAAGCCGGGCTTGCGTGTCCGGCCTTGCTAAGTGGCGCAAGAAAAGACAAAAGGGGAAACGAACATGATTCCTGAGAATGCCCCCAAGATATTGAATCTGATGCAATTTGCCCGCAAATCCGGGAAACTGGTGGCGGGAATAGACGCTTGCCTGCGTGGATTGCATCGCAAACATATACATTTGATCGTGATCGCTTCCGATAGCTCGGAACGCACCATCAAAAGGGTGAACCATGAGATCGGGCTATACTCGTCCAAGCTTCAGGTGATCACTTTTGGTGAACAGATCGAGCTGAGCACCGCCTTGGGCTTGCCTAAGACCGGAGTATTTGGAATCAGCGACAAAAATTTTGCTGCCAAGATCATCGAATATTGGCAGGCGTGAGTGGAGGAACCTTGCAGATACGCGTACATGAATTAGCCAAGGAACTCAAGATCAGTACAATGGCCTTGAAAAAGCATCTTACCGATCTGGGAGTAGTGACCAAAAGCCACATGAGCTTCGTCGAAGAAGAAGTGGCAGACAAGATTCGGGAAAAATACAACGAACAGATTGATGCCGAAAAAAGAGCGGAGAAAGATCGCAAGAAATTGCTCGAAATGCGTCAGCAAGCCAAGAAAACCGAAGCTAAAAGTGCAGAGAAAACAGCCGAAAAGGCCTCTGCTAAAAAAGCGGCTCCGGTAGAACCAAGCGCAGCATCCGCCCCCGACAAGGCAAAAGAAGTCGCCGCCAAGCCGAGCAAAACAAAAACCAAGACTGAGCCGAGCACGACTCAGCCCGAAGAGAGCCCTGCCGAAAAAGCGCCCGAAAAGGAAGTTCCCTTCGCCGAAAAGCAGCTCGAAAAGGCGCGCGAAGACGCCAAAAAGCACAGAGAAAAGCTCGATATCCGGGTACCCTACAAGCAGGCTACTCCTCCACCTAGGAAGAAAGAGCCAAAGCCAAAACCCGCCGAGCGTCCTCGCAGAGCTCCGCGCACTGCCGCGCCCACACCCCCTCCGCCTCCGCCGCCCATCCTGGACAAGCCGGATCCCGGCAAGAAGTTTGGCAAAGCTAAGCCGGTACATGATGAGCTTGGAGAAAAGAGCAAGCACAAGAAAGCCGTGATCGCCAGCAGTAAAAAGACCAAGACCAAAGCCCTGGATACACATGATGTGGATGAAGCGACCATCTCCAGAAACATCAAGAAGGTCATGCAAAAGACATCCAAGCGCAAGAAATATCACCGCGAAGCACAATCTGTGCAAGACAGCGGACAGGAGATCGTAATCCGCGAGTTTACCTCCGTCTCCGAGCTTGCTAAGATCATGAATGTCTCCGCTGCTGAGATCATCTCAAAGTTCTTTATGATGGGACAGTTGGTCACTATGAACCAGCGTCTGGACAAAGACTCTCTTGAGATGATTTGCGACGAGTTTCAGGTAGATTTCCACTTTGAAGATGAATATGGCTCAGATATCATCGAGCTAAAGCAAGAACAATATCAGGATGTGGAAGAAGAGCCTCGTCCTCCCGTCGTGACCATCATGGGTCACGTCGATCATGGTAAGACCTCTATCTTGGATTATATTCGCAATGAAAATATAGTCGCCGGAGAATCCGGTGGCATCACCCAACATATTGGCGCCTATCAGATTGAAGTAAACAAACATAAGATCACCTTCCTGGATACCCCGGGGCACGAAGCTTTCACGGCGATGCGTGCGCGTGGAGCCAATGTGACGGACATCGCGGTGATAGTAGTTGCTGCGACAGAAGGTGTGAAACCGCAGACCAAAGAAGCCATCGACCACGCCCGAGCAGCAGGAGTATCCCTGATCTTTGCGATCAATAAGATCGACCTGCCGGAAGCAAATATCGATCGCACAATCAACAGCATCATGGAAACCGGCGTCTATCTGGAGCAATATGGCGGAGATATCCCCTGGTGTGCCACCTCTACGGTCACGGGCGAAGGCATCCTCAACCTAATCGAGATCATTCTGCTCACTGCAGAGATGATGGAGCTCAAAGCCAAGCGTAAAGTGCCGGCAGAAGCCATCGTGGTGGAATCCCAGATGGATTCTCGCATGGGCTCCGCTGCCACCATCCTCATGCAAAAAGGTACTCTTAAAAAGGGTGACATCATCGTGTGTGGAGCGGTCAATGGCAGAGTGCGCCGCATGGAAAATGAGCGCGGCTTGGAGATCTCTGAGCTTGGGCCAAGCGATGTCGCACGGATCTATGGCCTTGCCGGTACACCCAAAGCAGGAGACGTCTTGAACCAAGTTGACAGCGAAAAGACCGCCCGCAGTATCTCCGGTGAGCGTCAGCAGATTCGCTTGGAACGCGAGAAGTATCAAAACAAATCCAGCCTGCAAAACATCTTTGCCAGGATCAAGGAAGATCAGGTGAACACCCTTAATGTGATTCTCAAGACGGATACTGACGGCTCTGCCGAGGCGATTGCCGACAGCTTGCAAAAGCTTGCCAATGAGGAAGTATCCGTAAACATCATCCATAAAAGCGTAGGCGGAATCAGTGAAGCCGACGTAAGCCTTGCCGCTGCAAGTGATGCCATCATCTTGGGCTTCCACGTTCGCGCCGGTCAACAGGCACGTCGTCTTGCCGATGATGAAGGGGTTCAGGTCAAGCTGTATCAAGTGATCTACGACGCCATTGAAGACATCAAGCATGCCCTTGAAGGGATGCTGGCTCCGACCATCGAAGAGCAGAGCATTGGTTCTGCCACGGTCAAGCAGGTCTTCAAGGTCAAAAAGATCGGCACTATCGCCGGTTGTCAGGTGGATCGCGGCAGCATTCAAAGCCACTGTCTGGTGCGGATCTATCGTAATGATGTCCTCATCGCGGAGGATAGCCTAAGCTCATTGAAACACTATGCAAATGACGTCAAAGAAGTGCGTGCCGGCACCGAGTGCGGCATGACTTTCACCAGCTATGCGGATGTTAAAGAAGGCGACGTGATCGAAGCCTATATAGAGCAAGAGGTAGCCAAAAAACTCTAATGAAAAACTACCGTATTCCCAGGTTGCAGGAAGAGCTTAAGAAGATCTTCAACATCACTCTCTCTCAGAAGATCAATGATCCTGTACTCGCGTGGGTGAATATCACCGAAGTGGTGATCTCCAAAGACCTCCGCTACGCAAAGCTGTATTTCACCCATTACAACAACCCGGCCTCACACGAAGAGATTCTTCAGAGTCTTATCAAAACTTCAGGATTCCTAAAGAAACAGATAGCAGGAGCACATATTATGAGAACCATTCCCGAACTGTCATTCTACTATGACAACACGGAGGAACGTGCCGAGAAGGTAGAAAACATACTTGCCGCAGTCAGAGATGATTATGATGAGGATTATGATCCGGACATCGATATCGACGACTATCTCGATGATGACGAGTATTATGACTATGACGATGATGAGGATGACTACGACGATTTTGATGAAGACGATGATGATGATTTCAAGTAGGGCGGAACAGCTTGCAAGATAGGCTTCCCGAATGCTCTGAGAAGATCCATCACGGCAGATACACAATGACACCGGACTTTAGCAGCGAGCTCTTTGCCTTGGTATCCAAGGCAGAGAGCATTGCCATTACCACCCATATCTCATCTGATGGAGATGGGATGGTGGCAGCGATTGCCCTTCAGGAGTTGCTTCGCCACCAAGGCGGGGATTCCTTTATCGTCACAGATGGGGAAGATCTAGCCAGATACAGCTTCCTTTCCGAGAATATCAAATCAGTCAGATTCCACTCCGAGATGCTTTTTGATCTGGTGATCGTGCTGGATTGCAATAGCTACGATCGTCTCGGTGAGCGGGTGAAGCTGGTACAAGATTCAAAGCATCGAGTAGTGATAGATCATCATGTCGTCGAGCATGCCCCGATCGAGGCAGATCTCGAAGCAATCAATTCACACTTCGTTTCGGTAGGCGCACTGCTCTTCCACTTGTTTGAAGAGCAGATCCGCGCTCTGGACCCCCAAGCGATCAAGTTTATCGCAGACTGCGTCTATGTGACCATACTCAATGATACAAACAACTTTGGCAATGCAAACACCACTGCTGATGTCTTTGAGCTGTGCCGGGATTTGGTGAATTGCGGAGCCCTGCCCCATCTTCTAAACATGGCATTTCTAAAAAACCAAAGTGCTCAAGAGCTGCAGTATGTGGGGCAGAGCCTTGCCAATATACGTCTTTTGGAGGATGGCAAGATTCTCTTTCTTCATTCTGATCTTGATATGGCGCATAGGTTGGGCTTTGATCCCGAACAGTCCATGAGTGTGACTCGCTATGTGCAGGGTGTGCCGGGACTCACCGCCATCGCATATTTCCGGGAGCTAAAGCCTGAGCTATGGAAGGTGTCTCTGCGTTCATTGAAGCTGGATGTGCAGAGTCTGGCAGCTGATTTTGGAGGAGGTGGACATCGCAAAGCTTCGGGGCTCACCATCAAGGGCAGTCTTGCCGATGTGCAGGCTGAGATTCACCAGGCACTTCGCAAAGCCATCGACCGATCATGAACTCATTTTTACTGATAGACAAGCCTGTCGGGATCAGCTCGTTTGATGTCATCCGCAAGCTCAGGCGGATCTTGGGCATCAAAAAGATCGGTCATGCTGGGACCTTGGATCCTTTCGCGACAGGGCTTCTCATCTGCGCCACCGGGCAATACACTCGTCTGCTCAAATATGCCGAAGCTCAAAGCAAGACCTATCATGCGTCGCTGATTTTGGGCAAGAAGAGCAGCACAGGGGATCCTGAAGGCGAGATCATTGCCAGCTCTGAGACCAACTACAGCCCCGAGATATTTGCCGCATTAGAGGAGAAGATTCTCGCTTTGGATAGCCTGAGAGTACCGCAATATTCCGCCGTCAAGATCAATGGCAAGCGGGCATACAAGCTTGCCAGAGAGGGAGAAAGCCCCGAGATGCCGATCCGCCCGGTCAAGATCTATGATTTTTGCATATCACAAACGGAGGATCCTTCTATCCTAGATTATCGAGTAAAGGTCTCCAAAGGAACCTATATCCGAGCTCTCAGCGAATACATCGCCGAGATTTTGGGCTGCGTGGGCATGACAAGTGCCCTGCGCAGAGAAGCCATTGGAGAGATAGATGTTGTGGACGCCGCAGTTTGGGAAGATCTGGAATCGTCATGGCGCGACGGCATCTGCCCCGAGAGGAAGATCCTACGGCTAAAGAGCATGCAGCTCAGTGCCGAGCAAGTGAGCCTGATCCTTCACGGCAGAGAAGTAGCTTTAAAGGATGAGCTTGCCGAGCCTGAGGAGCTCGCCATCTACGACGTGCAAGATCGCCTCATCGCAATCGGCAATGTGGAAGATGGCACCTTGAGTCCGAAACAGGTCTTTGACCCCGGGAAGAGCCTATGAGCGTGCTCAGTATCGGCACTTTTGATGGCATCCATCTTGGGCATCGCAAGCTCCTATCCGAGCTTTGTCAGATAGCCAAAAGGGAAGGATCACGCTCGGTGGTGGTAAGTTTTAGGGATCATCCCGCCTTCACCTTGCATAGAGAAGCCTTGCCCGGCCTCCTCTGCCCTTCCGAGATCAAGGAGCAGGAGCTTAGAAAACTCGGCATAGACGAGGTCGTGATCATGGATTTTACTCCTGAGATTGCTCATACTTCAGCGCAGGAGTTTCTGGAGGAATATCTGATCCCACATTGGAAGCCAAAAGTCTTTGTCGTCGGCTATGACAGCCATTTTGGCAAGGATCGAGAGG
This sequence comes from uncultured bacterium, assembly GCA_937960795.1. Taxonomy (GTDB): domain Bacteria; phylum Cloacimonadota; class Cloacimonadia; order Cloacimonadales; family Cloacimonadaceae; genus UBA5456. The sequence goes on from CALGPA010000080.1 coordinate 14,672, forward strand.
GGAATCGGGATTTTCTTTTGAAGCATGCTTCCCGCTTGGGTTACAGAGTGGAATTTGTGGATCCCATCTTAGATGGCGGCAGGATCATCAGCAGCAGCCGCATCCGCAATCTGCTCCAAAGCCGCCGCATCGAGGAGGCAAACCGTCTTTTGGGAAGACCTTATCGGCTTTTGGGCGATGTCCGTCGAGGTCTTGCCAAAGGGCGAGAATTTGGATTTCCCACCGCAAACCTCGTACTTAGCAATCCACACCAGCTCATCCCCGCTATGGGCCTCTATCTGAGCCGAGTCCGAATCGAGCAGGGAGAGTTTTTTGGCTTGACGAATATCGGCAAATCTCCGACCGTGAAACATAGTGGAATTATCGAAATCGAGACCTTCCTAATCGGTTTTGATTCCGACATCTATGGCTCCACTATGGAAGTGGAACTGCTCAAATACATACGGGAGGAAAAGATGTTTGCCAATACTGAGCTGCTCATCCAAGCCATGCACAGAGATCTTGAAATGGTGATGTCCATGATTCGGGAGATGCAATGCTGAGGCGCATTCTGCTGATCCCGCTATTGATGATGGGGCTTCTATATTCCATCAGCTACATTGACGCCGATGGCAGGATCTTGGATCTCGAAACCAGGGACTTTCACTACCATTACCACAGCTCTTCAAATGACTACAATTTCTTTGGCTCAAATCGCTGGGCAGTTCGTTTCAACTTTCAAAATGCCTATCCCGGAATGGCAGATCTTCTTTTTAGCACCAGTGGTGCGCGCCTTTGGTTTCCCAATCTCGGTGATTCCGTAACGGTCGAGCTGGCACTGGATAGTGTGGGCGGACCGGGCATCCCGATCGCTCGCAAAAGTGCCGCAGTGGATCAGCACCTAATCGATATCAGTTTTGATGCTGAGATCGAAGCCGATGTCATCTGGCTCTTGGTGGATTATCGCACAAACATGAGCAATCGCTTTGTGGCGGCGAGTAGAGGCAGCGGCACAAACAGCTATTTTATGAACCACGTGGGAGAATCTCAGCATCTGAGCAGCTTCTCAAATGCCGGCTTCAATTGCGATCTGCTCTTTGGTCTTTTGGGAGATTTTGTCTTTGATGAAGTAGATCTGCGGCTTCAGAGCTTTGATCTTGAGGGAGATCTCATCCCCGGCGGAGAGGTCAGCCCCGGCTTCAGTGTCTACAATCACTCTCAGATCCCAATCAATGAAGCTCGGCTCAGCTTGATCTTGAGCCGTCCCGGCTTTGCTGCCTATGACACATTGGATATCTTTATTCCCCACAGCCTTGACCCTCATCAACTATACACCTTTGATGCAGAGACGGCTTTCTTGCCCACGATCAGTCTTCCGGCGGATCCCACTCAAATGCGCATAGAAGCCACTATCCACAGCGAACATCAGGAAAGCGAAGAGCACATTGCAAACAACAGCAAGCTCAAAAGCTATCAAATATTCGTCGAATCAAGCCCATATCATCTCGTGGAAAACTTTATCAGGCAGGACTATAGTGATCTCTACCATCAGATCCAAGAAAGCGGCGATACATCCGGTCTTCAATTCATAAATTTCTACCCGATTCTCTCAGATTCTCTGGCGAATCTGGGCTCTATGCGACGCTTTAACTGGTATTCATTTAATTCCGTCCCCATCACAGCGGGGGCAGGGCACAAGCGGATCCTTGGCTTTACAAACAGCTATGGGGATCTTCTGGAGGATATGCTTTTTCAGATTCAGCAGGATCGCAGCTTCATCAGTGGATCAAGCTGCACAATCCGCAGCCAGGAAGAATCCGATAATATCGACATCAACCTCCAGTTTTCAAACAATTCCACCACCCTCTATACTGGCGCTTCGCAGAGCCTGATGATGCAAAGCAGACTCTTTGTAGGGCTCTTTAGAAAACATGATTTTGGCACTTCGCAAAGCTACGGGCTTTCGCGCTGGATTGCCTTTGCGGACACCGTCAACAGCCCCTTAAATCTCGGGGCTGAGATCAGTAAAGACTACCAGCTCAGCGCCTCCGGAATCTCATTGGATGAGCTTTCCCAAGAATACCGCATCTACTATTGGATCCAAGAGAGAAACGGGGGAAGGATCTACTATGCAAATTATTGCGATTTTGATCCCGAAACCGGCAGCTTTATCTCTGACGATCTCATCCCGGCAGCGATACTGGAGCTATATCCCAATCCCATTGCGTCCGACAAAGATCTCTCTGTCCGCTTCCCGGACTATGCAGAGCTGAGCATCTACAACGTTCGCGGACAACGAATCTACTACAAACCCGATTTTTACCAATCAGAGAGCATAAAGCACTCGATCTTTCCCGCGTCCGGAATCTACTTCGTGCGCATCCAAAGCCGGGGCAGGGCTCCGATAAATAAGAAAATAAGCATTATAAAGTGATATATTATGGAAGAACACATTCTAGCAAACGACTTGTATCAGTATGAAAACAAAGAGATAACCGGATTCTACCTAGCAGCGGAGAAAGAGCTGCGAGAAGGCAAAGGCGGACAGTATCTACGCATGAAGCTGCAGGATCGCAGTGGACAGGTCACCGCAAATGTCTGGAAAGATGCGGCCAAGGCTGCCGCCGAGTTTGACAAAGGCGATGTGATCAAGATCCAGGCCCAAGTAGTGAATTTTAAGGGACAGATCCAGCTCTCCATCACGCGTCTGCGCTTTGCCGACAAAAGTGAATATGAGATTAGTCACTTCGTTGCCCGCAGCCGCTTTGAACCGGAATTTCTGGCAGAGAGATTTTGGGGATTTGTCGATAAGATCGAGAATGAATATCTCAACAAACTTATGCACAATATTTTTGACGATAAGGAATTCTTCACTCGCTATCTGGAAGCACCCGCTGCCAAGGGCTGGCATCACAACTATATGTCCGGCTTGATCGAACACAGCATAGCCGTGGCAAGCCTCTGCGAATTTGTCAGCACTCAATATCCGGTTTCCTTGGATCTCATGCTCACAGGCGCGCTCTTGCACGACGTGGGCAAGGTGATCGAATACAACGACAAGACCTCAATTGACTTCACTGATGAAGGCAGGCTCATCGGCCATCTTTCGATCAGCGATCAGCTCGCGGTGGAAGCCGCAACCAAGATTCCGGGCTTTCCGGAGGATCTTCTTCTGAATGTTCGCCACTTGATCCTGTCGCACCACGGAGAATATGAAAAAGCATCTGTGCGCTTGCCTCAGACCCTCGAAGCTGTGCTCTTGCACCAATGCGACAATCTCGATGCTCAAGCCACAGGTGTCTCACAATTGCTCGCTGCTGCTCCTCCGGATGCGGTGTGGAGCGAGTATGACAAGCTGAACAATCGCTACTATCGCATAGTTCGCATCTAAAAAAGCATATGTTTCAGACCTCCGTACTTGCCAGTGGCAGCAAGGGAAACTGCATCTTGGTTCGCAGCAAAAACACCGGAATCATCATCGATGCCGGCATCAGTCTAAAGCGCATCTGGGCTGCTCTGGAAGATCTCAAGGTGCCACGCAGCATCATCAAAGCTGTGCTCATCTCCCATGAACACTCAGATCACACCCGCAGCGCCGGAGCATTGGCGCGCAGCCTCAAGATCCCGCTCATGATCACTGCCGATACCTATACATACTGCGCTCATCGCCTGGGAAAGGTGCAGGATTGGATCCACTACTTTGAAACAGGGATAGAATTTTTGGTAGGCGACATCCTCGTTCGCCCTTTTAGATCTTCACACGATGCCGCAGATCCCTGCAATTTTAGGCTCGAACACGACGAGCGTAGCCTGGGAATAGCCCTGGATCTGGGCTACTTTAGCAAACTGACCATACTCAGACTGCAATCGGTACACAGCCTGATCCTGGAAAGCAATCACGACCTGAAAATGCTCATGGAAGGACCATATGAGCCAAATCTAAAACTGCGAGTCAGAAGCGAACATGGCCACCTTTCCAACGAACAAGCGGTGGGATTGATCTCGCAAGTGATGCATCCCGGACTGAAAAACTTGGTGCTGGCGCATCTTTCGGAAACAAACAATCACCCCGATCTGGCACATAATGTCATGAACGACTATCTGCAAAGCATTCGGAGTGATACAAACCTGATAATGGCAGACCAATATTGCCACACCCCCTTGGTGGATATTTAGATAGCGATTAGGGGCAGCTTTT
>CALGPA010000081.1 GCA_937960795.1 uncultured bacterium
GGCAAAGCCAAAGTGCTGCAAGCAGGCGAGGATATCACCGTCATCGCCTATGGTGCCATGATCCGTGAAGTCCAAAAGGCGAGCGCCATGCTCAAGCCCAAAGGCCACTCTGTGGATCTCATTGATCTGCGCAGCATCTGGCCGATTGATCGCGAGACGATCGCCAAATCCGTGCGCAAGACAGGGCGTGCCTTGGTGGTGACCGAAGCCCCACAGAGCTATGGCCCTGCCGCAGAGCTCATCAGCGTGATCAATGAAGAAGCCTTTCTTTCTTTGGAAGCGCCCCCCAGTCGTTTGACGGGTTTTGACACGGTGATTCCCTTGCCCATGGGTGAGAAACACTATATGATCAGTCCCGAGCGCATTGCCGCCGAGATTGAGCGTCTGATCAGCTATTAAAGGAGTCAGCTATGCGTTATATATTCAAGTTTCCTGATATCGGTGAAGGCCTTGATGAAGGCAAGATCATCGAGTGGTATGTAGAGAAAGGACAAAGCATTCAGAGCGGAGACGCTTTGGTAAAAATGGAGACTGACAAGGTGGTCACGGACATCCCATCTCCAAAGAGCGGGGTGATTTCCGCACGCTACGGCTCCATCGGAGACAGCATCAAGGTCGGCTCTGCCTTGGTGGAGATCGACATCGAAGGTGTGGAAGCCAAAGACGCCCAAGATATCAATCAAGAAGAGCCCGCAAAAGCCGTCACAGAATCCGTGGATGAAGAAGGCTTTGGGGGAGTCGTGGGCACGATCGAGCTTGCCGGTGACGGCGCCTATCTCCCTGCGGGGGATGAAGGTATCTCTTCGCCTAATGAGCCCAAAGCTCGCAAAAAAGCCCTTGCCACACCCGTTGCCAGAGCCATGGCAAAGGATCTCGGCATCGACATCAACCAAGTAGTGGGCACAGGCCCTGCGGGCAGGGTCACCAAGAAGGACATCGAGTCCCATCGTCCGCCTGCGCCACAAAGATCTGTCGGTTCCATCGAGACTCCCCGCCAGCGCACTGAGCCGTTATCTCAGATCCGCAAGACGATCGCCAAAAACATGCTGCGCAGCAAGCAAAATACCGCTCACATGGCAATCATGGAAGAAGTCGAAGTCAGCACCTTGATCGAGGCAAGATCCCGTCTCAATGAAGCCCTAAAGCACGATCAGATCAAGCTCAGCTATCTGCCCTTCATCATCCAAGCCATAGCTCGCGCCCTGAAGAAACACCCTGTGCTCAATGCCGAACTCGACATGGAAAATGAGCGCATCATCTACAAAGACTATATCAATCTCGGCATCGCCATGGATACCGATGATGGATTGGTGGTGCCCGTCATCCATGATGCAGACAAAAAGTCGCTGACTGACTTAGCCCACGAGATCAAGAGCTTGGCAGACAAAGCTCGCGAGCGCAAGCTCACTCTTGATGATCTCAAAGATGGCACTTTCAGCATCACATCCTATGGCTCGATCGGCGGCTACTTCGCAGTCCCCGTGATTGCCTATCCCCAAGTGGCGATCTTTGGCATCGGCCGCATAGCCCAAAAGCCTGTGGTCAAAGACGGTGAGATCGTCATCGGAAACATAATGCCGATCAGCATGAGTGTGGATCATCGCATCGTGGACGGAGCGGAAGTCAGCAGATTTGTAAACGATGTGCTTAGCTATCTCAAAGATCCCATTTTGCTCTTGGCATAAGGAGGAAAACATGACTTATGATCTCATCATCATCGGTAGCGGCCCCGCGGGATATGTGGGTGCCATCAAAGCCGGTCAGCGCGGACTCAAGACCTTGGTCATCGACAAGAAATACATAGGCGGAATGTGCCTAAACTGGGGCTGCATCCCCACCAAAAGCATCTTGGAATCCGCCAAGACATATCAGAAAGTCCTGCACGCCGCGGATTTTGGGGTGACTGGCATAAAAGCTGAGGAGATTGCCTTCGACTGGCAACAGGCGGTCACCCGCACCCGGAAAATAGTTGCCAAGCTCAGCCGTGGCATCGAGTTCCTATGGAAGAAAAACGGCGTGGAATTTCTGAGGGCAGAAGCCAAGATCATCTCCCCTACACAAGTAGAAGCGGATAAACGCGTCTTTGAGACGAAGAATATCCTCATCGCCACAGGCTCACGTCCTGCCCCGCGGGATGACTTCCCTGATGCACTCAGTTTGGAAGATCTCTACAGCCTCCCTGTCCTGCCGGAGAAGCCGCTTTTGGTGGGCAGGGGTGCCAATCTTGTGGAGCTGGCACAGTTTTTCCAAATGATCGGCAAAGCTCCCATCATCTTGGCTGATGACTTACCACTGATGCCCGCACTGGATGCCTCGCTCGAAGATTTTATGCTCAAAAAAATGAGCAAGGCCAAGATCCCGCTCATCCCCGTCATTGATGCTCAGATCAAGGACAAATCCGTCTCCTACAAAGATAAAGACTATCCCTTTGATATGGTGATAAATGCCGGCTTCAGATCTGCTGTGCTCCCTCAGATGGAGCCTCAGCTCAAGCTCGAAGATGGCTTTATCGCGACGGATCGGCGGCATATGAGCTCCACAGATGGCATCTATGCAGCTGGTGATGTCAATGGCAAAGGCTATCTGGCACATGTGGCAAGCGCGCAAGCCTTGGAAGTCATCGACAGCATCATGGGCGTGGACCTGCCTGATGAAGAGCGCCGCTATCCGCTCAATATCTACACCGACCCAGAGTTGGCGCAGATCGGCATGACAGAGGCGCAGATCAAGGCGCAGGGCATCGATTATCAGGTGAAGCAGTATTCCATGTCCGCAAATGGCAAAGCGCTCACAGAAGGCTCATCAGAAGGTTTTATCCGCATCATCCATGAAACGAAATACAATCAAGTCTTGGGTGTGCAGATGGTCTCAGCAAATGCCACAGATCTGATCAGCGAAGCAGGCATACTCATGGAGCTGGAGGGCAGCACCTATGAGCTGGCGCGCACCATCCATGCCCATCCCACCGTCTCCGAGATCTATATGGACGCCGGGGGGATGGACGGCTGATTTTGCTTATTTGCTGATTTTAGCTTGGGGGCTGTGTGTTGAGCACAGCCCCTGTCGCTGAGTCGGTTCTTAACAAAGTCTGCTGCTATATCCCAGCTTGAGCTGTTTCTTGACGATTGCCACAGCCTCTTGCAAGCCATCCGCTTCTGCTTTGGCAAAAAGACGTCTGATGGCAGCGTATTGTCTGCGATATGCTCGTCTGATCTCATCACTATGGTTCTTGATGCTCCCATTGGGTTTTGTGCATTCTTTCAGGTATCTCACAAGCCCCGCTATCTCAGTGTCATAGGGGCAGTTTTCACAGCCTCGATTGCTGATATACTCTGCCTTTAGCTCCACCAAGCGGTTCAATCTCTTTTTGGTGTCTTGCAAGGTTTTGCTATCCGTCAGTGGGATCCCCAGCGGATGATAGTGCCTCTGGGTGGCATATTCCATGCTGCAGCCTGAAAGACCCATCTCAATCGCTGTGCTGATGATGGGGGCTCCGCGTGCGTCTGCCAAAAGCTTGAGTATCTTGCTCCCTTCGAGTGTGGGATAGCTGTCTATGATAAGCTTCAGTTCCATAGCGTTGTCCTACAATTTAAGCATTTGCCGGTCAATCAGTTCATAGATCCGCGCAGGCTTGCCCCTGCCATTTGGGGGAGCTTCGGTGATGACAGTTATGATCTCTCTTTCTTCAAGGTTTTGTATGCAGTCCCGCATGTCTTTAGCCTTCAGATGCAGCGCGTTCATGATATTACTGTGGCTGTCTTTAAACTTCGCTTTTTTTGCCAAATGCTCCGCCACTCTGCGTTCATTGTGCCAAGCCCCACCTTCTTCGATGATGGTGATCATGGGCTTGGCATTCTGGAGGTAGTATTCACACAGATACAACGCTTCGCGCATGCTCTCTTCACTGACTCTGAGCCCGGCAAAAAACTCGTCACATTGGTCAAGACAGATTGCGTTTTCGAGAGCCTTGTGCACTTTGAACAATGTGATCAGGATCACCGGGGAAAGGGCGACATTATTGTAGATCCTCGTGGCATATGCGAGCAGGATTTCATCTTCTTTTTTCAGGATAGCGTTAAGGATCTTATTGTGTTCTTCTTCATAGATCGCTTGCACATCATCACCCAAAAACAGATCATAGCTCTTCGGGATGCTGCGAAAGACCTCAAAGATCGTGTCGTATTCATGAAGCTCATGAATCTCATCTTCCTGATGCCCCCCCTTATCAGAGTTTGTATCAAAGCCTCCCTCACGATCACCTATCACACAATAGATGAATCTCTGCAAAAAGCCTGATTGCTGTTCAGCAGGATTTTCAAAAGCTCTATAGACCCAGCCGGAGGTAGATGCCCCTGAGATGCTGAGCGCAGGATTATCGACATACTCCGTTCGATCCATAGTATCATAATTGTTGCTGTCTCCATCATAAAGGGCAGTGATGGTTTCTTTCATGCCTGCATTATAGCGCTGATCCGCCCCCTTCAAAAAGCAAGCAAACTCGCGATACTCCAAAAGACGATTGGGGTTCTCTGCCAGAAGACTGATCAGCTTCGCTTTGGTAGTCTCGTTGATGATCAATCTCTTTTTGCTTCGATCTTGCCCCGACATCTGCTTGAGTCGCTCATTGAGTTTGTGGCATGTGTGGGATGCCATTCGCTGGCAGGTGGTCTTTCTGCTGAGTGTGCTGGGGCCCACCAATACCGCCCATATCATACAGCTCTGCTTTTTGCCATTACGCGGCACGCGCACCCGATTGCCGATATTTGCTGCGGCAACGGGTAAAAACGCTGTGATCAACGCGCCGGGGATGGCGTCGGTGTGCTCCCCCGCGATCCTGACATATTCTTGCAAGAATTCGGGTAAACGCAGGATATCAAGCGGCACTTTGTCCTGTCCCTTATAGCCTGATATTTGCTTATTTTGCTTATTTGACGGATTGTCGGTGCTGTTCTTTGTTATCATTTCTTCAATAGGGTGTGTCGTCTCAAGATCTTGGGAATATTCTTCCGTGCTCATCATTTTCTCTGTCTTCATTATAAACTCCAACCATATTTTCGTGCCACCCAAATCAATGATGGGAAGCTAATACTTTTAGGCGCGCCCAAGCGGTCCCAATAGCTATATAGGGACTGATAATCATCATTGTAGGCAGCATTGTTTGCGTAGATTGCGAAGATCTCTTTGCCCGCTTCACCAAATTTGGCTTTAAGAGCATAGGCGGTTCTGAGCCAATCGTCATAGCTGATCTTTCCACATTGTGAAAGATATGATATCACTGCTGTGGCAGTGTGATAGTCATCGTGATAGCTGTAAAACGGGTCTGTAGAGCTGTGATAGCAATTCTGATAGCTGTTGTAGTGGGGAGAGAGCGTTGTGCATTCTGAATATCTCGAATGGCTCGGCGTCTGCGATACAGCCAAGCTCTCAATACATAGCGGAATGCAATTGTCGCTTACAAAGATTTGAGGGTCATAGCTAAAAAAGCATGCCTGAGCTCTGCTCTTGGCTCCTTCATCGGCCTCCAGAGAGAGATTACGAAGCAGATCTTCCGCCAGGTAGCAATACGCCCGAGTATAGCTGATATTGTCCTCCACGGGCGTCTCAAGTCGATATACAAGCTTCATCCCGCCTGAAGGGGATCTAAAAGCAAAATCCAAGGATGGATCCACTTGATGAAGCTGCTCCTTCGCGGACTCAGAGTCCGCGAGATCGTCGACATCAAGGATGATATAGTTGTTCTGAATCAATTCGCTCAGACTGCGTCTGAGATAGAAGAGACCGCCACTTAGCCATGGGAGTTTGAGCTTCAAAGCCTTTCGGGCAGCTTTGTCTTCCGCAGTGCGGATCCTGCCAACTATGTTCTTTACATTGATGTCGTCTACCACGCCTGTGCGGATGGCTCTGATGATGTCTTCACGGCTCTTGCGACGAAGATACTCGGGTTTTAGGACGTTGTGCCCGGTTGTGAACGCTGTGTCCACGATGAAGCAACTTAGGTCTTTCTTTGTATTAGACATTTAGTCTCCTTAGCAGCTTAGATTTGGGATGTCTCCATCCCTATCTGCTAAGCTTCATTGTATTTATATTGTTGATAGACAACATGATAGACTGAATTGGCGGGAGAAGTTTCTGCAATATCAGCAGCGCTCGGGGGGGATAATGCACTGTATCTGATGGGCTTATAAACTCAGTGATTTGCCGCACTTTTTCCCAATTGGCGCGAATTGGCGCAATTCAATAGAGGTAGATTTAGTCCCAGTGAGTAGATTGAGTCCCAGTGAGTAGATTGAGTCCCAGTGGGACGCCATTTTAGATAGCATACGATTGTCACACAATGAATTTAGTGCCATCGGCACGGTATTTTAGATAGCACGATGTAACCCCCCAGACCGATAGAGTCCCAGCGGGTAGATTTAATCCCAGTGGGTAGATTTAGTCCCAGTGGGTAGATTTAGTCCCATCGGCACGCCATTTTAGATAGATAAACTAATCCTCCGGTTCCGCAAACAAAT
>CALGPA010000082.1 GCA_937960795.1 uncultured bacterium
GGAGGCGCGGAATCTAGAATCATGCGGCTACAAGCCGCATCCACACTGGAATGACTATTGTGGGCGGGTGGGATGGTTATAAAGCGACAAGATGTCGCTTCCACACTGGAGGCTGGTTTTGGGCGTGTCATTAAGATTTGGAATGATTATTGTAGGCTGGGGGGCGGAATCTAGAATCATGCGGCTACAAGCCGCATCCACACTAGAATGACTATTGTGGGCGGGCAGTTTAGTTATAAAGCGACAAGATGTCGCTTCCACACTAGAATGACTAATGTGGGGCTGGCAGACTTCGTTATAAAGCGACAGGCTCTCGCGCCACATACTACAGATGAAAATCAGCAAATAAGCTAAATAAGCAGCCTCCCCCCCAGCCTATGGGGACATGAGCATGGCAAGGATAGTCTGTGGGGCTATCGACATCATGCAGTCAAAATGTCCCAAGGGGCAGCTCTCAAAGCCGTGTAGGCTACAAGGCTGGCAGGGCAGATCTTGGGCGATGATCTTGGCATTGGGGTTTTGCGGTGCAAAGCCCAGGCGGGGATGGGTGGAGCCAAAGATTGCGATCTGAGGCCGCTCTAAAGCAGCAGCTAAGTGCATGGGGCCACTATCGGAAGAGATAACCCAATCCGCGGTGTTTAAGAGCGCGAGAATCTCATCAAAAGAGAGCTGTCCACAGAGATTGATGACACGCGAATCTGACGCGAGCGTCTCCCCCATTTCGTGCTCTTGAGCTGAGCCTAAGATTATATATTCCCAGTCAGGTGGGCTGATCTCTATCAGCTCTTTGTAATATGAGAGTGGGTATCTCTTTGTGTAGTATGTAGCTCCCGGGAAGATAACTATGCGTTTGGCAGAGCTCTTGGGAATTGGTGAGCTCCCTGTGGGGAAGAGTCGCGGAGCTTCCAATCTTGCGCTAAAGCCGAGCTTTTGCAAAGCGCTGTTGTATAGATCCAGAGTGGAGCTGATCGCCAGATCGGGATTACCTTTGATGATCTTTTTGCGGATGCTTCTCTTTTTTTGGTAGACGGCAGAGCGTTTGCCTGCCGCAAAGAGCCTGATCAGAAAGCTGGAGAGCTTGCCATGGAGATCGATAACGAGATCGTAGCGCTCTTTTGAGATCTGACGATGAAAGCCGAAGCTTTTGGAATATGGGATCGCCCTCAGCTCGCAAGCCATCAGGCTCACGAGCGGGGCATATTGTGCTTTGACGACGTAGTCTATCTCTGCGTCGGGGAATCTGGCTCTGAGAAAAGCGGCGATAGGCTGGGTGAGCACGATGTCTCCCAGTGAGCTGAGCCGCAGGATGAGAATCTTCATCAGATTGAGCGGATTATCTGTGGGACAGCGTTGAGAATCTCATCGACATTTTCGACAAGCTTGCAGCCTGCCATGGCGCTATCAGGGCGTCCGCCGCCTTTGCCACCCATCTTAGCGGCAATGGCTGACACGATCTTGCCGGCATGATATTTGGGAAGCAGTTCTTTACCAACCGCTGTAAGTATGGATAGCTTATCACCTTTGGGACATGCAATTACGACTATCTCACGCCTGAGCTTATCGCGCAAGCCATCGGCGAATGCCTTGAGGTCTGTCCCCCCAGGAAGAGTCTGTATAGCAAGGCGATAGTCTTCTTGCTCTGCCGCGTTGGCGAGCATATCATCGATCATGGCAAGGCTCTTTTCAGCATTAACGCGATCAAGCTCTTTTTCCAGCTCGGAGAGCTGCTGTTTTTGGGAAAGCAGCTTTTGCTCGATCATGTTTATAGGGCAGGACAAGAGCTCAGCGATGTGGTTTAGCTTGGCCTGCAAATCAGAGATATAATCCATGGCAGCTCTTCCCGTGACGGCTTCGATGCGGCGAATTCCCGCAGCGGTGCTGCCTTCAGAGATGATCTTGAAGATGCCGATCTCGCCTGTGGATGAAGCGTGAGTGCCGCCACAGAGCTCTTTTGAGAAGTCCGCTATCGAGATTACGCGCACTTCGTCACTATACTTTTCTCCAAAGAGAGCGGTGGCACCATCAGCTTTGGCATCGTCAAGGGATTGGATCTTGGTATCCACGGGCATGTTTTGGCGGATGGCTGTGTTTACATGAGCTTCTACTTTTGACCATTCATCGCGCGTAAGTGCTTGAAAATGGGTGAAATCAAAGCGCATATAGTCGGGATGCACCAAGGATCCCTTTTGCTGCACATGATCTCCTAAGACGCTGCGCAAGGCTTTGTGCAAGAGATGGGTAGCTGTGTGATTGCGGGCTATGTCGCCGCGTCTTTGCTGATCAATCTCAAGGATGTATACACCTTCCGAAATGCTGCCTTTTTTGAGGCTCGCGTAGTGCATATAGTAGTCGTCTATCTTTTTGACATCGTGAACGATAAGCTCGCAGTCGTCATTGTATATCCTGCCCGTATCGGCTACTTGTCCGCCACTTTCCGCATAGAATGGAGTCTGTGAAAGCTGGAGCACGACCATCTGCTTTTCGTCGATATAGTAGCGCTGGATTCTGGCTGTATCGCGCGATTTTGTGTAGCCTGTAAAAACGGTGGGAGTGGAGGGCAGCAGCTCAATGAAGTCTTCAGCTGTGTCTGTCGATGAAAACTTGGATGCGCTGCGGGCACGCTCACGCTGAGCCTGCATCTCCAAGTCAAAAGCCGCTTGATCTATCGATAGACCCTTCTCATCTGCGAGCATGACGGTCAGATCCAGCGGGAAGCCAAAGGTGTCATAGAGCATGAAGGCATCTTTGCCGCTGATCATGCCGCTTTGGGCCGCCGCGCTGATCTCGTCAAACTTTTGCAGACCGATGTCAAGGGTCTTGTTAAAGCGTTCTTCTTCAGCTTTGATGACCATCTTGATATAGGCTTCTTTGCCTTTGAGCTCAAAGAAGTGATGTCCCATGATCTCCACGACGCTATCCACGAGTCCGAAGAGAAATGGCTCTCTAAAGCCCAAGATGCGCCCATGCCTGGCGGCACGGCGGAGAATGCGCCTGAGCACATAGCCGCGACCTTCATTAGATGGGAAACCGCCATCGGCAAGGGCAAAGCAGAGACAGCGAATGTGATCTGCTATCACTCTGTGGCTCATGCCTGTCTGTGGGCTGTATGGCGTCGAGGAAAGCTGAGCGATCTTGTCGATGATCGGCATAAAAAGATCAGTCTCGTAGTTTGTGGATTTGTTTTGTAAGACCTGGGTGATGCGTTCCAAGCCTGCACCAGTGTCCACAAAGCGGTTTTTAAGCGGCGTCAGCGAGCGATCTTCTTCACGATTGTATTGGATAAAGACAAGGTTCCACAGCTCGATATAGCGGTCGCAATCGCCATTGACGCTGCAGACATGGCCTGGGACAGCGGCTTTGTTGCAATGCGCTTCTCCCCTATCGATGTGAATCTCGGAGCAGGGACCGCAAGGACCAGTCTCACCCATCTCCCAGAAATTGTCTTTGTCGCCATGAAAAGAGATGTGGGAAGGATCTATGTCCGTGAATTCTTGCCACAATTTGTAGGCTTCTTGATCGCTGTCGTGGACCGTCGCATAGAGCAGGCTCTTGTCCAGTTTCCACAGCTCTGTGAGAAGTTCCCATGCCCAGGTGATGGCTTCTTTTTTGTAGTAATCACCAAAGCTCCAATTGCCCAACATCTCAAAGAAAGTGTGATGATAGCCGTCTTTGCCCACTTCTTCGAGATCATTGTGCTTGCCGCCTGCACGGATGCACTTTTGGGAGTTCACAGCGCGGGCTTCGGTGGCGTCTTTGTGGCCCAAGAATATGTTCTTGAATTGGTTCATGCCTGCGTTGGCAAAAAGCAGAGTGGGATCATCCGCGGGGACCACGGGTGAAGAATGGACAAAGCTGTGTCCGCGTTCTTTGAAAAACTCGAT
>CALGPA010000083.1 GCA_937960795.1 uncultured bacterium
CCCTATCTTTACCACCAGCCTAAGATTAGTCATTCCATATCTTCACCACCAGCCCACACTAGTCATTCCGGAAAGTCGAACGGAGTGAGACTTATCCGGAATCTCATGCTTCAAGAAAAGATTTGACAAGATTCGCCATATCTCGCACTATGGTTTTGGAGTTAATCGGAAGCCCTGATGAGCGAGGTCAAAAGCTTCCAAGCTACTGCCTGCATGGCCTTGATTGCAGGCGCAGAATCCAATGATCTCAAGCTATTGCTTTTAGCGCGTAGCACTTTGAGAAAGGAGGTGATAAAGAGCACAAAGTGTGTCTATTGGAGCAGACACAAAGTCTGCAGAACTCTTTTTTTTAACTTCGAGATCAGCATAAATAGGACTAGTTTCATTCGGGATCTGCTTGCTGATGTAATCAAACATGATTAATCGCAAACAACCATTTTTTGTTAAGAGGTAAACCAATGAGTAACAATACCTTAGGCGCCCCCCCCCATAGCATCTATGTATATCCGTAAATGCATGACTAGAGTGTTTTTCCTAGTAGCCATTCTTTCACTGTGCAGCATCTTGAATGCTGTAGAGTTCTACATCGGTCTGCCCGCCTCTCGTCCGGGAAGCGGCACTTTCGAAGATCCCTTTGAATCCATAGAGTACGCGCTTACCCAATTGCCGGCAGATGATTGTACTCTCATTTTCCTGCCGGGGGTCTATGACAATGTCGACAGCCATTACATCAATCGTCAGCTCAAGATGATTGGCTTCACAGATGACCCCGATGATGTGATAATCGCAGAGTCATTTCATCTGGTATCCTTGAATCAGGAGATACACACCGTAGAAATGCACGCTCTCACTTTCAGAGGAAGCAACGAGAATACTACCCATATTCATGAAAGCGCCTTGATTGTGGATAATTGTATCTTTGAGGATTATGTAGACTGTACCCCCCTGAATTTCGATTATGATCTGGTCAATGTCACGATCTCAAACAGTATCTTCCGCAACAATGATATAGCCATTACTGACATGAATGGCAACTGGCTGTCGCGCGGGGCCTTGACTAATTGCCTGTTTTACGGGAACAATGTAGCGATATCGCTTAGTGGAGCGTTGATAGAGAATTGTACAATAGCTGATAATGGCGTGGCAAACGAAGGTCGGTTTGGAGCCAATAGCTACCTCAACAGCATACTTTGGGGAAATGAGACGCTTAATACCGGCTTGGCCTCGACCTATTACTATTGCGACACCCAATCCCCGGTAAGTGGTGCGAACAACATCTCTCTGGATCCACGCTTTGAAGATCCTGCAAATGGTGTCTATACGCTCAAATGGGATGTGAGTGGGCCTAGCCCCTGCATTGATGCCGGGGATCCCAGTTCTTCTTTGGACCCCGATGGTACGCGCCGAGATATGGGCTATCAATACTATCCCCACGAGATAAAGACCTACAGCTTTGATATCACTACGCAGCGCGGCATCTTCTGGAAATGCTTCCCCGTCGTGGACACGGTCTCCGCCCCGCAGGGAAGAGCATGGAATGAATTGGGCTATATGTTTCAGGACCACATGGCGTTCAATCCCACTCCTCAATTAGAAGAAGTTTATTGGAGCTATGACGGTGACCGAGCCCACATGTATTACTATAATCTAGGTCAAAGTTGGCAAAATGACGATTACAATGTAACAGCCCCCAAAGGCTTCAAGCTCTACTTTGATCCCTCTGAGCAGCCGGATGATCTGGTGATCAGTGGATTTCGGGCTGATCCCAATACGGTCCCGGTTGAGTGGTATGTGGGAAGCGGTGGTTCATACTTTTCCAATTGGATCGGCTACTTTGTCCCGCATACTCAAGACATCGCCTTCTCGTTTTCAGGGTTGATCCCCAATGGTGGTGGAGCCACCTACCTGGACTACATCTATAGTATAAAGACCCAGCACTGGAGCACTTCCAGATTGGAAAGAGCCTTAGGCAGCAGGTGGATCGTGGATCCCGCCGGATTCACCTTCTCGGAAGGTACCATGGTAATGCTGGAACTGATCGATGGAGCTCCTTCTCAGATGTTTTGGCAACATATCGGCGAGGCTGCAAGTGCCTACACACGGCAAATTCCGACCCAGTTTACCTACACTGAAAAGCTGGACTATACTCCGCTGTATGTAGATCTGGATCCCTCAAATCTGCCCGATGAGATTGGGGTCTTTGCCGGAGATCAGTGCATTGGCGCAGTGGTGGTAGACAATCAGGTCATGGATATCAATCTCTACTACGATAGTGCCAAAGCAAATGACGAGATTCAGATCGCTTTGTATTATGGTGCCAAGGGCAAACCGGAGCTTCAGGAATTCAAGGTGTATGATAGATCACTATCGATCTTTACCCCTAAGAAGCTTAAGCTTGGAGATTTGGAGGACTATGCCTACATATCGCTAAAGGGTGATGGTGAGGACTCTGCCAATCCAAGCCCCGTAATCCTGAATCAGAACTACCCCAATCCATTTAACCCGACTACTCAGATATCATTTTACCTTGGCAGAGATCTGCCGGTGGCATTGGAGATCTTCAATGTTAAAGGTCAGAAAGTGAAAAGCCTGTGTGTGGGTGAGCTCAGTGTCGGACTACACTCCTTTGTCTGGAATGGCGATGATCAAGCCGGCAGCCCGGTATCTTCCGGGATCTACTTCTACCGGCTCACGACACCCGATGGCACTCTCAGCAACAAAATGATCCTGATGAAATAAGCACAACAATATCTGATGAAGATCGGAACTTGCGGTTTGTTCCGCAAGTTCCACTTCGTTAAACAAGATAAGGAGATCAACTTGTACAAGAGCAAGATAGTATCAAGCATAGCCCTGCTTTTGCTAGGCACTCAGATATTTGCGACTATACTCAGGGTTTGTGGAGATGGGAGCCAAGACTATGTCCATATCCAAAGCGCTATTGCCCAAAGCAGTCATGGAGACACCGTGCTCGTCTATCCGGGGCACTACTATGAAAATCTGAGCATGATGGGCAAAAACATCACCCTTGCCAGCCTGGAGCTCACTACCGGAAATCAAGATTATAAGCACAGCACCACCATTGATGGCAATCAGGCCGGGAGCGTGATCATTATCCAAAATGGAGAATCAAATGTGACGATCAGGGGATTTACGATTACCAATGGATCCGGATGGACATCACCCAGTATAAACTTCACTTTAGGTGGCGGGATCCAGATCGGAGGCTTATCCGGCAATAGAAATGTGAGCCTGATCAACAACGTAATTTGTAAGAACAAATCGGATAGTGGGGGCGGAGTATTTATCTCCACTGCCAATGTATTTCTTAGTGGTAACTCAATCTTTAGCAATGTATCGCGCAGCGGAGGAGGGATTCGCTTTGAAAATACTATCAGCGGAAATTGGTCTCTTAACTTCGATCCGGTGAATCGCTCAAGTATATACAGCAACTTCGCTGCTCTTGGCTCAGACCTTTTTACATACCATAAGAGCCATACGGCAGTCGTGGTTGATACTTTCACGGTGGCTAACCCTTGGAACTTCTATGCTGGGGGCATTGCTTACGAAACAGCCATCATCAATCCCTTTACCTTTGATATCCTGAATACAGCCGGGCATCAGGAGATCAATCAAGACCTGTATGTGGCCCCCTGGGGCAGCGACGACAACAGCGGCACCAGCCCACAGGATCCCTTTCAGACCATCTTTCACGCCTCCTATATGATCGCCTCAGACAGTCAGAATCCCAAGACTATCTATCTGGCGGAAGGCGTGTATTCCCAGAGCTTGAACAATCAAATGCTACCGGCACCGGTGAAAACTAACACCTCTCTGGTTGGCGTCTCTGAAGAGCTGACGATAATCGATGGAGATGGTC
>CALGPA010000084.1 GCA_937960795.1 uncultured bacterium
CCACATTAGTCATTCCGGAAAGTCGAACGGAGTGAGGCTTATCCGGAATCCATAAACTATCCACAGATTGACACATTTTTGCACAGATTAGGTTTAGATGGCTGAGAACCATTTCCCTGCTTCCTGCTCGGTTGGGCGGATGCCACCCCACGCGACAAGATCTCGCGTCTACTATGGGCGGCTACAAGCCTCCCCTACATTAGCTGCAGGTTTTCATTCGGAGTGATTGCATCTTGCCGAAAAGCCTCAATGCACTATTTTGTCTGTAAACAATGAAAAATGAGGCAAAAATGAAACGAGTAATCTTTGTGATAATCATCAGTATCCTTGGCCTTGGGCTTTGGGCTCAATCCGCGATCCGTATAGACACAGAGCTTGGCATAGCCATTCCCGGCTACAACGACGTACGTAGTCCCAATGAAAACAATCCCAGTACGCTTTTGTCCCTCAGTGATGATCTGAAAACAGATCCCGTATTTAGTAGCAGGCTGCAGGTAAATTATCGTCTGCATCCGCGGCATCAGCTGTCTGTGATGGCAGCTCCGCTTTCTTTCAAGCCCTCCGGCACTCTTCCTGATGACATCATCTATGAGGGTGAAAGCTATGCCTCCGGTGAAGAGATCGATGCCATCTATCGCTTTGATTCATACCGTTTGCAATATCGCTATATATTTCCGAAGCCCGTGTTTGTGCTGAAGTCTGTGGGTGTATCGGGCAAGATCCGTGATGCCGAGATTACACTTAAGAGCAATACCATCCCGGGCAAAAAAAGCAGCAAGACAAACACCGGTTTTGTTCCACTTTTGAGCTTCACTGCTGGACTTCCACTGATGGATGAGCTGGAGCTTGTTTTGGAAGCTGAGGGACTTGCCTCACCCTATGGCAGAGCCGAAGACGTCTATCTGGGCTTTGATTTTATGATAAATGACAAACTTAACGCCCGCGTGGGCTATCGTCTCTTGGAAGGCGGTAGTGACATCGACGAAGTCTATACTTTTGCGATGGTGCATTATGCCACGCTTGGCTTTAGTCTCAGACTATAATTCAGGAGTATATTATGGAGGCATTTAGTTTCCAAAACCCCACCAAGATCCTCTTTGGGAATGCGCAGATTGCCAATCTTGGCAGACAGATGCATCTTGATGGTGTTCGCCGCTGCATTCTCATCGCGGGAGGCGGATCAATCCGCAAAAACGGGGCCTATAATGCCGTCACGGATAGCCTGCAAAAGGCTTCCATACAATATTCAGAAGCTTGGGGTGTGGTGGCAAATCCGCGCTTGGACAAGGTCTATGAGATCATTGACATGACACGTGAGTATGAAGCAGACGCCATACTTGCAGTAGGCGGAGGATCCGTGATTGACACCGCCAAAAGCGTGGCAGCAGGCATCTTTGTCAAAGACATCTGGAATGTCTATACCCGACGCGAAAAGATCAGTAAAGCCTTGCCGCTCTACACGGTTTTGACCCTTTCCGCCACCGGCAGTGAGATGAATGGCAACGCGGTGATCACAAATAGTGCTACAAAGCAGAAATGGGGAATCTATTCTGAGATGATCTATCCCAAACTGAGCGTGATAGATCCATCCCTTCAAGAAACTCTTCCCTTCAAGCAGACTGCCAATGGCGCTATGGATGCCATCGCTCATATCTTGGAGTATTATTTTGCGGATGAGAAGGCAATATCCACGCTTGCCATCAATGAAGCCTTGATCCACACCATCATGCAGACGACAGATATCCTCAAAGCCGATCCCAAGGACTATGTGGCAAGGGCAAATCTGGCTTGGAGCGCTACCCTGGCGTTAAACGGGCTCAGCGGAGTCGGTCTCAAAGGCGGGGATTGGGGATGTCACAACATCGAACACGCGCTCTCGGCACTGCATCCCGAAATTGCCCATGGAGAAGGCTTGGCGGTGATCTTCCCCGCTTGGATCGAGTATCTCAGTGAAAAGGATCCCGCGCGCTTTGTGAGGTGGTCAAAACGGATCTTTGGTGAAGAAAATCCTACCTTGGGGATCCGTAGATTCCGTGACAAGCTGCAAAGCTGGGAAATGCCAGCCTCGCTGAGGGATCTGGGCATCAAGATCGATGAGTTGGAAGAGATTCTGCATATGATCATGATCACAGACACTGTGGGTGGCATTTATAAGCTCAAAAAAGAAGAAATACGCTCACTTTTGATGCTCGCATATTAAAGCAAAAATGGCGGATCGGTAACCATAACCGAGCCGCCATTTTTTGACTATAAATCTACTTATTGTCTTCCATCTTGAGAGCATGAGTCCAGCATAGCTGCACACAGAGGCTGCAGCCCATGCACTTCTTTTCATCAACCACGGGATAGCCTTCTTCATCCAGATCGATTGCCAGATATGGACAGCGCGTGCAATTTCCGCATTTCACGCATAGATCAGGGATAAGCGCAGAGTGTTTGCTCTTGGCCTTCAGATCCATAAAGTCGGTGATCGGATCTGCTTGCGCAATGCCAATCAGCTCTTGGACGCTTGCCAACTTGCGCTCTTGCAGAAGGTGGCTCAAGCCGCTTTCCAGATGATCGATGATGCCATAACCATAGCGTTCCGGCAGCGTGCAAAACTGCAGATTCCCGCATCCTAATGCCAAGAAATTGGCAGCATCATGATGGTTCATCGCACCGCCATTTCCGGAGATAAAGACACCCATCGCCCCGGCACGAGCCAGACTCAGATAGCTGATCGGAAGTACTCCTTCTCCGCTCATGCCGACTATGATGCCTTTGTCCCAAGCTCCCTCGCTTTCGCGAAAGCCCAAGGTGGGGAAGGTATTTGCCAGAGTGATCCCGGCTTTTTTGGCGGGATAGCGATCAAAGACCTCTTTGACGGCGCTGATGATCGGATAGATGGCGGTCACCGCACCGGTGAGTTTAAATAGTTTGGGGATATCGGGATCCGAGATCTGCATCACCCAATCTATGATTTTAGCTGTCAGCTGAGGATCTTGAGCAACGATATCTCCCTTGGTGCCATCCCCGCCCTGAGGACAGGACAGGCTATATTCGATGCCCATAGCACCGGCTTTCTCCAGCTTGCGGGTATTTGATTGCCAGCCGGCTTTGTCCGCCTCATCATCCCCGGTCACAGGCCCACCCGTTGATGCCATCGTGAGGCGATCCGGATACTCACGGATCAGACGGGAAATCTCCTCGCAGACCCGATCTATGGGATGTTCTGAGACGTTGTCGCAATTTGCGAAGGTCTTGCCCTTGTCTCCCCAAACAAACATGTATTCGCTGGGGATGTGGATATCTTGATCATCAAAAGACGTCTTCATGATCCCGCCTGCCCAGCCGGCTTTGTAGGCGAGCTTCATCTGCTCATATCCATCCGTCGGAGGGGCAGCAGATAGCAGGAAAGGAGAGCGCATCGGGCGGCCAAAGAAATCTGTCTGCAAAGAGACGGGAAGCTTCTTCCAGCCGGGAACTTGCATGAGGCTTTTAGTGGCTCTTGGCGGCTTTGCAAAACCGCTCTTTCCCAAAAGATCAGCAGCGATCCTAAATGCTGTGTTCTTACCGGCTGCCACAGCTTCCACAACGGTCGTGGGACCATTGATCATATCGCCCGCGCTGTAGACACCATCTCCTTCGATCTTAAATGCGGGGCGGTTGCCCACAGCGATGATCACCAGATCAAAGGGGCGATATTGCTCGGTGGAGCCGGCTTCATCCGTCATGAGAGCCGGGGCAAAGCTCTTGCCCTTGGGCAGGCATACTTTGCGGATCTTGATGCCAATCGTCTGATCCCCTTCATTTATGATCTCCGAGATGCGACAGCGATGGCTGAAATGGATGTCATGCTCGATCAAGATCTCTTTTTCACGCTTAGTTAAAGGCATCTCGTGGAAGCTCTCCAAGGTGAAAAGCTCCACATGAGCGGCTCCGGCTTTGGCGATGGTGAGCGCTTGATCAGCAGCAATAGCTCCGCCGACCAGAGCGACGCGCTTGCCCTCAAAGAGATAACAGCGCCCGCGCCGAAGGATATCCATGCCATAGATGGCCTTGTCATCCCCGGGAATATCCAGCCGTATGGGGTCATTCAATCCCGCGGCTACTACCACTGCCTTAAAACCCTTTTCCAGAAGCGCCTTGGGCTGCATGACCTGCTCTTTGTGGTGCACTATCCCAAAGGCCTCACTGACCCAGATCAGATCAGAGATCAGCATGCCACGATCGAGCCTGGCATCTGGAATCAGCGACGCCTGTCCGCCCAAATCATCAGCATCAAAGATCTCAGGCTCAAAGCCCAATTGCCGCAAAGAGACCGCTGTGCCGATTCCGGCGGGGCCTCCTCCGATGATGGCGATCTTGATGCCACTTGATGGAATTGTCTCAAACTCAGGGGATACACCCAATTCTCGGGCTTTTTTGATGATAGTGGCTTGCACTTCGGGGATGCGGATGGGGCTGTCAAAAAGCTCCCTCGAACACGCTTCCACACAGTGATGATCAGGGCAGACATCTCCGCAGATGCCGCCTAGAGGATTGGACGCCAGGATTATCCCGGCAGCGCGTTTGAAATCACTCTTCGTAAAGCCCGATGCTGCCATGATGAAGTCTGCCGGAGAGCAATCGCAGGGACATGCATCTTTGCAGGGCTTGGTCGCGCAATATTCACAACGTCGGATTTCGGAAAGTAGTTGGGCATCTGTCAGATACATAAGCATCTCCTTTGTTAGAGCCATATTTACATTGATCCAAGCTTTGGAAGTCTAAGCGGATGTGTCAAGGATTTGTTCAGATGAAGCTTAGTCTCCCATCAAAAAAGGCGCCGAGGAAGGCGCCTGGAATCTTTATTTGATCACTCCCAGCCGTTGCTGCTGGTAGCTCTTATCTTGGATGTTTTTCCACCATTGGCGGTTTTCCAGATACCATCCGATTGTCTTGCGGATTCCGGATTCAAAGGTTTCCCGCGGCTTCCAGCTGAGTTCACGCTCGATCTTTCCCGCGTCAATAGCATATCGGAGATCATGCCCGGGACGATCCGTGACAAAGGTGATCAGCTCCTTGTAGCTTCCCAAGCGTGTGGAAGGCTCCAAATCGTCCAAGATCTCGCAGATGGTGTGCACGATGTCTATGTTTTTCATCTCGTTGTGCCCGCCGATGTTGTAGGTCTCGCCGATCTTTGCTTTTTGGATGATGAGGCAGATCGCCTCGCAGTGATCGGTCACATAGAGCCAATCCCGCACGTTCAAGCCTTTGCCATAGACGGGAAGAGGCTTATGCGACAGGCAGTTGAGGATCATCAGGGGGATCAGCTTCTCCGGGAACTGATAGGCGCCATAGTTGTTTGAGCAATTTGAGATGGTCACCGGCAGGCCAAAGGTACGATGCCATGCTCTGACGAGGTGGTCGCTTGCTGCTTTTGAGGCGGAGTATGGAGATGAAGGATCATAGGGAGTATCTTCGACGAAGAAGCCTGTATCTCCCAAGGAACCGTAGACTTCGTCGGTGGAAACATGATGAAAGCGAAAGCCGGCTTTATCATCATCCGGCACTGCCTTATATAGATCAAGAGCTGCTGCCAATAGGGTCGCTGTGCCCATCACATTGGTCTGCACAAACTGCAGGGGACCGTCGATTGAGCGATCCACGTGTGATTCAGCAGCGAAGTTTACCACAGTATCCGGCTGGAACTCAGTGAAGATGCGGCTTACAGCCCGACTGTCGCAGATATCAGCTTCTTCAAAGAAGTAGCGCGTTCCGCCATGCTTTGCTTCGATATCAGCCAGAGATTCCAGATTCCCCGCATAGGTAAGTGCATCCAGATTCAGCACTTTCCCTTCAAACGAGCGGTCTTCAATAAGCTTGTGGATAAAATTTGCTCCGATGAAACCGGCGCCACCGGTCACTAAGACTTTGTTCATAGATTACCTCAATTTATCTAGGATTTGTTTGAGCTGTTCGAGCTCTTGTGGGTTCTTATATTCTAGAGTTATCTTTCCTTTGCTGCCCTTTTCCAAGACGCTCACTTTGACCCTGAAAAGCGAGCTGAGTTCTTGCTCAAAGCTGCGCGTAAGCGGGCTTTTAGGTGTGGTGGGGGCTTTGTTTTGGTTGTGGGCAAAGCTCTTTGCTTTGAGCTCTGCTTGTCGCACGGTGAGCTTGTATTTGATGATGTATTCAGAAAAGTCAATCTGCAGATCCGGCTCCACCATGAGCACCGCTCTGGCGTGTCCTGCCGAGAGCTTTTCTTCCGCGATCAAACCAATCACCGGAGCTGGCAGCTTGAGCAGGCGCAGGCTATTTGTGATGGTCGCCCGATCTTTACCCATTACTGTGGCGATCTGGGCATGAGTGAGCCCAAAGTCCTCTGCCAGAGCTTGATAAGCTAGTGCTTCTTCGATGGCGTCCAGATCTTCACGCTGGATGTTTTCGATGATAGCCATCTGAAGTTGCTCTTTTTTGGACACCGAGCGGATCACTACGGGAACGCTCTCCAAGCCCGCCAGTTTCGCGGCTTCGAGCCTTCTTTCTCCGGCGATCAATTCATAGTCGCTACCTTCGCTTTTGGTGACGATGAGTGGCTGGATGATGCCGTTTTCGCGGATGGACAGCGAGAGTTCTTCCAAGCGCTGAGGATCAAATTTCTTACGGGGTTGATAGCGATTTGCTTTGATGCGTGAGATGGGCAGCGTGCCGATTCCCGCGCTGATACTTGAGTCTTTATCTTCCCCCGGGATGAGGGCAGAGAGTCCGCGACCAAGGCGTTCGTTCATCGATTATCCTCTTTACTTGGATCTTTCCAAGACTTCATTGGCAAGATTTAGATAGCTCATTGCTCCGGGGGAGCGGATGTCATACAAAAAGATGGGTTTGCCAAAGCTGGGAGCTTCGGTGAGCTTGATATTCCGAGGGATCACGCTACGGAAGACCTTTTCTTTGAAATAGCGATGCACTTCTTTTGCCACTTGCATGGAGAGATTCACCCGTTTGTCAAACATCGTGAGCACTATGCCCATGATATTGAGACCCGGATTGAGGTTTTTCTGGATTAGGCGAATAGTGGTAAGCAGCTGGCTGACCCCTTCTAGGGCATAATATTCACACTGGATCGGCACGATTAGATCGGTGGATGCGGTCATTGCATTGACTGTGAGTAGCCCCAAAGACGGCGGGCAATCTATGAGTATATAGTCCCAATCCTTGAGGATGGGCGCTAAGGCTTCCTTGAGCTTGTGCTCTCTGGCAAATTCGTGCACCAGCTCGATCTCTGCTCCGGTAAGATTGATGTTTCCCGGAACGCAGAAGAGCTTTTCCGTATTTGTCGGCAGGATAGCGTCCGTGATCGGAACTCTCCCGATGAGAGCGTCATAGACTTGAAGCTCGACCTTATCTTTGTCGATCCCGACTCCGCTGGAGGCATTACCTTGGGGGTCAAAATCTATGAGCAGAGTGCGCTTTTCCAAGACCGCTAATGCGGCAGCAAGATTCACCGTGGTGGTGGTCTTACCCACTCCGCCTTTTTGGTTTACGATCGTTATTATCTTTGCCATAATCTATTCTAACATCATCCTTTACTAACGTTTCATGAGATCTCTTTGCGCGATGCTGACCAAGCGTCGATAGCCCAAAATCTCATCATCGCGGCTCATGATCTCTTCAAAGCGAACTCCATCAAGGTCTTTCACCGAGTGAGACTTATACATCACCAGGTGTCCGGAGGGCTTGAGCAATCTTCGCAGCGGAGAAAAGAAGCGATCCTGCAAAGCCACTGCTCTACACAAGATGATGTCAAAGCTGGGACGCCGCGGCATGAAGGCATAATCCTCCACGCGAGAGCACTCCACACTACAGCTTGGAAGTGATAGTGCTTCCACCATCTCTGTCATCGCCTTGGTCTTTTTGTTGATGCTATCCAAGAGCACCATATCCATGTCTGAATTCACCAGTTTGATCGGGATCCCCGGGATTCCACCGCCGGAACCAAAGTCCAAAACTGTCTTCCCCATAAAATCCAAACATTCTATTGCCAACAAGCTGTCAAGAAAATGCTGAACCCAATAGTCTCCCGGATGCATCTTGCGTGAGACGAGATTCACCTGCTTGTTGTGTGCTGTTAAAAGCTTGTGATAGTGCTCAAAGCGCCCCATCAACTGTGGGATATCCGGCAGATTCAATCTCGCCAGATAGTCTTCAAAAATCTGTTTTGTTTCTATCATCATTATTCCTTTAGTTTGTTTCGGATTAGGGCTTGAATCAAGAACGACTCATCGTCCACAAAGGATTCAAGCGCGGCTTTTGCTTCACCGGATCCATGCATACTCAGAGATCTGGCCACCATAAACCGGAGCCGCTCAGAATCTTGCT
The DNA here is from genome assembly GCA_937960795.1 of uncultured bacterium. Taxonomy (GTDB): domain Bacteria; phylum Cloacimonadota; class Cloacimonadia; order Cloacimonadales; family Cloacimonadaceae; genus UBA5456. The sequence continues at coordinate 8,344 of CALGPA010000084.1, forward strand.
CTTTGAGTTGCATGAGCATCTCCAAGCTGCGGGGATCATCCAAATTCCCCAAGATCGATATGCAGGCGCTTTGGTATTTCCCTTCTTCCAGGAAGCCTTCGAGATGTGGCAAGAGCCGCATATCCTTTTCACCTGCCAAAAGCGACATAGCTGTCTTCGCCTTCAAGGAATCCGGATCCTGCACATAGTCCAAAAGCAATAGCGCAAAGTCCGGATTATCCCGAGTAAAAGCTTCCAATGCACGATATTCCAAACCCGAATTTGTGTCCAGCTTATTTGCAAGAATATATTCCGATGCCTCTTCCTGACGGCGTCTTAAGATCTCTCGGGCACTGCGCACTTTCTCGACAGCCGAGCCCACTTCCCAAGCTGCTGCCGCGGCAAAGATCTCTGAGATCTCCGCGTCTTCCTTTGGGGGAGATTCTTGCTCGATGGGGGGTTGATCCTCCTCATTTTCTGAGGTGATCGTCGTCAGATCGCGCCCCATGCCATAGCTGCCTTTTTGCCAAGTCGTACCATCCGCCATAGCATCTGTGGCATAAATATCCTCACCGGAGCCATCCAAAAAGAGCCCGATACCTCCGGTGGATCTGCTAAAATTCGCATATCCGTAATTTTGCTCATGACGCCTCTCATAGCGGTCGTTGCCGGCTCTATCAACAAAGATTCCCAAGGAGTTTGTGAGCCCCAAACCGCCGCCACCTTCGATGGAATAGGCATCATTGCCCCCCGCATCGATGAAAAGACCAAAGCTCCAATCGTGCCCGGCGCCTTGTCCGGGACCGTGACGGCTATAATAGGCGTCATCTCCATCGTGGTCATAGAGGATGCCGCTTGCCATGTGGATCCCCGAGCCTTGTGGATAGTAGATCGCATTGTAGACGTCATTTCCATCTTCATCAAACAGCAGCCCGGTGGCATACCAATATCCCACGCCCTGAGCATAGACTCCGCCCAGATATTTGTCATTGCCGCTTTTGTCATAGAGGGAACCCAAACCTCCCGCCAGATGAGGACGGATGCCAAAGCCCATGCCCTGACCCATTGTCCGATAGTCATTTGGCATCAAGGGAGCGTGGAAGTATTTTCCGCCCAAATAGTAGGTGTCTGCCCCATCATAATCCGCTAAAATCCCGGCACCAAAGGTGGAGCCAAAGCCCTGAGCCATGGCGTGCGCACTATAGCTGTCATTGCCGCTTTTATCCACAAGCAAACTGATCCCACAGATGCCGGCGCCTTGTGCAAAGAGACCGCCTCGATAGATATCATCGCCTGCGTGATCAATGTGGATCTGCACTCCAAGGATCGCGGCAAAAGAATAGTCTGCCAAGTGATAGACGTCATCCCCGGCTCGATCATCGGAGATGCCAATGCCTCCAAAGGCAAAGAAAGACGGCTCAGAGCTGCGATAGACATCATCTCCGGCGTGGTCAATATGAATATAAAAAGGATGCTTTCTGCCGGTCACTAAAGGGAAGTCATAGATGTCATTTCCACCGGGATCGATCAAAAGACAAATGGGATGATCACCAAGCTCTTTGATGCTTTTTACGCTATAGATGTCATCGTTGTTTGTACCGAGTATCATCAGCCCCCAACGGCTCTTATATCTGCGAATCCGCTTATTCTGTGGGCGATATTCAGATATTTGGCTATGCAGACGGCGCATGGACGCGGCAGCCGTGGCATAAGCCGCAAAATCCACCTTCATCAAGAGAGGAATCATATCCGAGATCTTCATCTGAGAAACATCCGGCAAAGAAGCTGACGCCAGATAATCAAGACAAGCTTCTTGATCCTCACTCATCATCAAAAGAAGATAAGCCGAAAGACTATCCAATTCGGCAGGGGAAAGATCACTAAAGGTCAGAGATAGCTCCCGCTCAATCTCGGTATAGGAGTTTTCGACATAACGAAACAGAGCTTTGTGATCCTTAAAATCAAGAGCTTGAGCACCATGGACAGTGGCATGGGTCTCCCAAGCAATTTCCGCATAATGACTCAACATAGCGTCAAGATCCTCTGATGCCATGAGCTCGCGCAAATCACTCAGCAAAGATAGTGAACCCAGTCCATCTTGCAAAATGGACATATGCCACTGTGTCTTGCCCAAGGTGGAGCTATCCCAATCCCGATGAAACGCCGTGTGCTCGGGATTAAGATCCATCTCAGAAAGCATCTCACTCAGTTGATCAAGCTCCCCTGAAGTCAGAAGATCATAGGCAAACAGTGGGGAATGAATAGCTCCCACAAAAACAAATGATACAAATATGATAAATGCTCTGATACTATTATTTAATCTCATTTCAACCTCATAAAACAAAGCTTGGATATGTCCCTTTTATTGTCAATTGATTTCACCCATTGACAGACGAATGGAGGGCTGGCTTTTAGCCGCCCATAGTAGACGCGAGATCTTGTCGCTTTGTATCCGAACTGCCCACCATCCCACATTAGTCATTCCGGAACATCGAGCGAAGCGAGATGTATCCGGAATCTAGTGCAAATCCCACAACAGCAAACTCCATTAATCTTGTGGAGCAGACATTGCGCCGCTTATGCTGTCCAACTACGAACTAAGAACTTCTAGGAGAGCATCAGCAAATTTCAGTTGACAGTTTTTGCCGCAGAACGAATATTTGGATATCGACAAAAATTCATTCCACAGGAGGAATACATGGCTGCCTATTCAGTTAATGAAGTAGTAGAATTTGCCGTACAGATTGAAAAAAACGGATTTGCATTTTATCATGAAGCCAGCAAGCGTAAGGATCTTGATCCCAAAGCCAAGGCTTTTATCGAGTTTCTGCGTGATGAAGAGCTGAATCATGAGAAGATCTTCTTGGCGCTTCGTGATGACAAAGAGATTCAGAATCTGGAGCTTACTCAGGATTGGGAATTGGTTTCAGAATATCTCAAGACCATCGTAGATGCCAGGATCTTCAATAGCGAAGATGCCGCCATCAAAAAAGCTGCCGGCGCAAAAGATCTGATGGAGATCATCGATTTTGCCATCTCTTTTGAGAAAGACACCCTCTTGTATTTTCATGCTCTCAATGACAGCATAGTCTTTCCTAAGACTCGCGATGTACTGCGTAAGATCATCAACGAAGAAGTCTCTCACGTCTTGAAATTAAACGATTATAAGAAGACCCTGAAGTCATAGGGAATACTAGGAGCTCGGCGCGCAGGAAGATGGCAAAGAAGAGAAAGAGACGACCCTTTCGCAGCCTCGCCATGATCCTGCTCTTGGCGGTGATCCTGACCTACAATCCGGTCTCTGTGCGGATAATGACGGTGGCTGTGGCGGTGCGATATGACATCGATCCCACTCTGTTTTATCGGCTTATCCGCACCGAGAGCAATTTTCGCAGCTTTGCCATTTCTCGCAAATCAGCCATGGGCTTGGGACAAATGCAGGAAAACACTGCTTATTACATCCATTCAGAGCACAGACGGGGCTTGCTGTTTGTGCCGCCCTACAATCTAAGTCTTTCAGCAAAGTATCTGAGGTATCTCCAAGATAAGTATCAGGGCAATATGAGCTTAGTCTTGGCAGCATATAATTGGGGCGAGACCAATGTCTCCCGCCGGATGAGGGGCAAGACGATCGATCCCAAGCTGAATTATCGGGAGAGCTTCCGCGACATCCCGGAGACCTATCACTATATTGGCAAAATCCTTCCGGAGCGAAAAAAGGCTTGACGGATTCTGGCGCTTTAAAAGAGCATAACTATAGAAATCAAGAGGAGCGTAAAATGCTGCGTAACCAAAATGGAATCTCGGTATATACCGTCCTTAGTATAATTCTTTTTGCCGCTTTGATCTTTGTTCTGGCGATCCCCAATTTTTACAACTTGGATAAAGAGCAAAACGTGGAAGATTGTATTAATAACATGAAAGAAATCTGGGTAGCCGGAGTCGACTATCTCAGAGATACGAATCAGGATTTTGAAGGAAACCCGGAATTCCTCAGAAATACTCCCAAGGTGGATGATGCTCGCAACACGTATCTTGGCTCTGCCGCTTATTGCCCCGAGACATCTCGTCAAAGACACGAGTATAAAGTTTATGGCAAATACATTGCAGATCAGATCGGCGACGAGATCAAACACAACTATGGCGTGATCGTCTATTGCCCAAATCTCCAGCAATATCCCAAACACTTCCTGCCCAAGGTTTTCTATGAGAACATGGAGCCCACTCAGCTGATGAACTATATGATCGATGATCTGGATTACATCGACAAAGAGACCGGCTCAAACGGGCTTCGCAAAGTCGAAAAGATCGAAGAGTATATTGAGATTTGGAAGACGGATGACAGTGCATTTAAAAAACGCAGAGAGGACAACACCAGCCTCAGAGCGATGCTTTTCCCTGAAAAGTTTGGAATGTAATCGATCGGGAATGATCTGATAAACCAATAGTCTTTAGCGGGTATAGACTCTATGCCCGCTATTTTTGAGCCTGATCTTGGCACAAGGATGAGAGGAACAATGCAATACAAAGAATTTTTGGAGCACATCTATGCTCGCTATTCCGGCAATGTGAAGCTGGAACTGGGCAGGATGCAAGGGCTTTTGGAAGACTTGGACTCGCCACAGAAGACAATGGGCGGATTTCATGTGGCAGGAACCAATGGCAAGGGCAGCATTTGCGCCTCTCTGGAAGCGCTATGCCTGGCTCATGAGATAGATCCCGGGCTCAATACCTCACCGCATCTGATAAACTACACAGAGCGCTTTCGAATTGGCGGAAAAGAAGCCGATATCCAAGAGATCCTGCCGCTCTTTCATGAATTTGAGGAGCTCTTCAACAAATGGGAAGCATCCTTCTTTGAAATCACCACCGCGATCGCCTTCATGCTCTTTGCCCGAGCCAAAGTTGATCTCGCCATCATGGAAGTGGGTCTCGGCGGTAGATTGGATGCCACCAATCTGTTTGTGCCGGATGTGGCAGCCATCAGCACAATCGGGCTGGATCACATCAAAACTCTCGGCGGAAGCGTGGAAATCATCGCTGCAGAAAAAGCCGGGATCATCAAGGAAGGGATTCCATTGGTTCTCGGAGATATCGAAGAAAGCCCGCGGCAGATCATCCTAGAAGTGGCAGCTAAGAAACACGCTCCGGTCTATATAATAAATCGGGATTGGCAGGTCAGCGTGGTCTCAGATGGCACGGCAGGGGTATGTTTTGACTATCAATTTGGAGATCTCAAGATCGACGGCATCAAGGCAAATCTGATGGGCGAACATCAAGCGGCAAACCTTGGACAAGCGATCACAGCATTTGTGCTCTATGCCCGCAAAACAGGGATAGAGATCCATCCGGACAAGATCCGCGGAGCACTCTCAAGAGTGGTCTGGGCAGGACGCATGCAGGTGCTGAGGCTAAAGCCGACCGTGATCGTGGACGGGGCTCACAATGTTCATGGAGTCCGAGCTTTGATGAAGACATTGGAAAAGGTCTATCCCGGCCGCAAGCTGAGCTTTGTGCTCTCCATTTTGGCGGATAAGGACTACTCTGAGATGCTGCGCCTGATCTGCGAAAAAGCCGCTAAAGTGTATGTGGCTCAAAATAAGAGCGATCGCGCCGCAAGCGCCGAAGAGATGCGCTCGGCAGTGGCGGCACACGATGTCGAGACCCAAGCTTATCAAGATGTGGCAGAAGCCTATCATGCCGCTTTGGAAGATGCCGATGAAGATGGCGTCATCGTGGCAGGAGGCTCCCTTTATACGGTGGGCGAAGTGATCTCTGCCGATATCAATCATGCATAAAGAGATCAGCCTATATCTCTCCCATTTGATTCCGCTCTTGGAAATCAGGGGGATCACGATCACCGAACAGAAAGAAATCTCCTACGGACTGCAGATCAAGCTGCTCCGCGGAAGTGATCGGGCAAATATCAACCTCTACCACAGTGCGAAACGCGGATTGACAAAAGTGATCGGGGCTCCTCAAGATTCTCTTCTGAAGCATGAGCTTGAGCTTCTGATATTGGGCGAGAGAGAGCCTGCTGATGATGCCGGTATGCACTTTTGGCATAGCTGGATCGGCAGCGATGAATGCGGCAAGGGGGACTACTTTGGTCCTTTGGTGGTTTCTGCCTTTTTTCTGCGGCGTGATCAAGAGCAAGAAGCGCTCCGCCTCGGCATCTGCGACAGCAAAAAGCTTCGCGATCCGGATATCGAAAAGATCGCCAAAAAGCTCTATCTTGCCTTCCCCGGACAGTGTCATTGCCTCCTCATCAAGAATCAACGCTACAATGAATTAATCGAGTCTTTCAGGGCACAAGGGCGCAATCTCAACGACCTCATGGCGTGGGCGCATGAAAAGGTGATCTCGGAGTTGCTGGGGAAAACGCAAAACTGCGAAGGAGTCTTGGTGGATCAGTTCTCCAAAGCGCAGAAAGTCAAGAGCAGATTGTCTCCCAAGCATCCTGAACTGAAGATTATTGAGCGCAGCGGAGCAGAGCGAGATCCGGCAGTAGCGGCGGCGTCAATCTTGGCACGCTACCAGTTTTTGCTGCAGCGACAAGATCTCGATGCCAGATTCAAGATGAGGCTGCCCTTAGGAGCAAATCCGGTGGTTATCAAAGCAGCAAAAGACTTCGTAAAGCAATATGGCAAAGAGAGATTGGGCGAAGTGGCGAAGCTACATTTTAAGACTACCTTGCAGGTGATCGGGAATTGAGTTTTAGCACAAATTCCGGCTGTGTCAATCAAGAAAGTTCTTGACAGATATAGCAGTTCATAGACCTTGAGCACATAAGGTAGCAAATTCATCCACCGCCTCCAGGCAATAATCATTATGATTCGATACCTTTTAACGCCACGGCGCAAAACAAGCATCAGGACTCAGTCCTAAAAGTATTTACTGCAAAAGGATAGCATTAGCTATCGTGGAGAACTATATGATCAAAGAAGTAGGACGTCTGAATATCGACGACTATAAACTCCTTGATGCGCAAGTAGAAAAGATCTTTCGCAACTTAGACAAGGACAAAAACGAACTGGCAATCAAACAAATATCAGAACTGGGCAACACAGCAAACTACTTTGTAAGAGAAGAACTGGGCAAACGCCTGGCACCATATCCTGGAAAAGGCAATCTGGATCAGATCTGTGGGGATCTTCTCGAAGACTTTATCTACGGATTACGGGCAACCGGCCTCTTTTATTTCTATTATAAATACCAAGACAGCCCTGAGCATATTATAAAAACCCTCGAAAAGACCTACGAGACAGTCCCATGGGAAAGCGAAACCATCTGCTTTGAGATGTGGAAACGCTTCCCGGATGCCATGCGAGAAGCTATGCCACTCTGGGCTGATAGCGACAACGAAAAGAAACGCGCCATATCAATGCACGGGATGGAAAACATCGCTGCCAAAAACCCACAATACGTCCTGATGTTTATCGGCAAGCTTCTGGATGATCCCAGCGAGGAAGTGCAAAAGAAGATCTCTCATATCCTCACCCAAGTGGGCAGAGTGCGCCCGATCCAGACCTACATCAGCGTCAGAAGATGGCTCTTAGATGCCGACGAGACCAGATTCAACACCATCTGGCAGACCCTGAAGAAACTGGCAAATATCTTCACCCAAAAAAGCAAGCGCGAGCGCGGAAACGACTTTATGTCCATCACCCAACGCACTGTCGCTGATTGGCGCAAGGACAAAAACTCCAACGTCCAAAACATGGCAAACAAGCTCAATTCCGTGATCCGCATACGCAAAAGAGTTAATGACAAATACTGATCCCCTAGTATCCATCATCCTGGTCGAGCCAATCTATGCCGGAAACGTCGGAGCGATCGCCAGGATCATGAACAACTTCTTGTTTAATGACCTCCGCATTGTGGGATCAGTCCCCCAAAAGAATGACTTCTATCTGGCAATGCATTCGGAACATATCCTCACCGAAGCTCAGCTCTTTGACGATCTGGCCTCAGCCATTGGGGATCTGGATCGCGTCATTGCTTTCTCCCGCAGGGTCGGGAAAAACAAACCCATTGATATGTCGCCCATGCAGATGGGATCCTATGTCCATTCCCTTCCCGGTTTGAAGATTGGGCTGGTCTTTGGGCGCGAAACCTTTGGGCTCACCGATGAAGAAGCTGATCTCTGCCCTTTGCGCTGCCACTTCTCGGCAAATCCGGATTTCCCCTCCATCAATCTCGCCCAAGCAGTGGCTCTGGCAAGCTATGAGATCCACAGCTATCCGCAAAGAGAGCTGGAAGATGGCGGCAACAAAAAGCCAAATGCGGTCAGTGGGGAAGAGCTTGATAAGATACATTCATATATGCTGGACGTGATGAAGGAGATCGGATTCTTCAAGAGCCATGAAACCACAAATTGGGAGACATTCCTTGCCAAGACGCTGGCGCAGCTAAATCCAAACAAGGAAACGGTCTACCGCCTCAGACAGATGTTCAATCGCTTCCACGTTCTCGTCAAAGGCACCGGCAAGGGTTACGACTAAAGAGTCGGTCTTCAAGGATTCAGCGCAAGAGCGTGATCTTTTTCGTCTGCTTTCCTGTCCTAAGTATATAGACGCCACCGGGACTTAACTGACCGGATGAGTCCCTGCCGTCCCAGATCATCTCAAAGCCGTTTTTGGCGGAAAGACTGAGGCTTCGCAGCTTCTGCCCACGGACGTTGTAAATCGCTATCTCCTGCTCAGATCTTTGGGGATTGTTGAGCTTAAGATGGATCTCACTACGCGCGGGATTGGGCCAGGCATTCAGCGAGCTGACGAGCTGTGGCGAAACCTCATCCGAGACTGACACATGAGCCTCGATCAGCTCCAGCTTGATCATGAGCGCTTCGATCAGTTCCTTATACTTCGCTCTGTGTGTTCCCGGCTCCGCTTCCAATACTTCTGATAGACGAAATGCCGAGGCGATGCTCATGTGCGTCCCGGCATCGTTGAACACTCCGATCGTATGGCTCGGGCAGCTATCTGTGAAGAGAAAAGCGCGCGCAGATGAAATCATCGGCACCAGTTCATAATAGGCATTTCCCTGGGCTTGATATGCCCAAGATTTCTCGCCATCATTCAGGCCTTCGATGATGATGGGAAAGTCCATCGGGGCTTCCACGCCAAACTTGCCCCAAAAGCTGTCACTACTGTCCCAAGCTATATTCCCTTCCATGTAGATCTTGCCGCCGGATGCCAGATACGCGTCCAATAGATCCCTCTCCCAAGGCGCAAGCTCATAGTCGTCCAGAACGCAGAAGATCGCCTCAAAGCCATCCAGATAGTCATAATCCGGGATCAAACGATTGCTGAAGACCACATTGTAGTCGGCATTTTCCCGGATGCTGTTGACCAGGCGATAGGCTGATTCTGCTTGCGGGGAATAGACCAAGATCTCGCCCTCAGGTTCGCTGAAAGTGCTGTGTCCCAAGACAGGATCTCCAAAAAGAATATAAGCATAGACGTTCTGCAGTTCAGGCCAGATCACGCCATCATCATCGATGGGATCACCAAAAAGGTAATAACGAGTGTGCAAAAGATTTGCATAGGCAAGAGCGGCTCCCGCGCTATAGGATTTCTCAGCGTAGTTCTCCAGAAAATGGTAGTTGTAGCTACTCAGGCCGCCCCAACCGGGATTCTGCCAGCCCACTTTGTACCAGCCGGTGCGAGTGGCAGCCACGACGCCAACTGCTCGATTGATCAGAGCAATCTCCGCTAATGATGGCTGATGATAATCCAGATATCCGTTGTGGCAGCTCGCGGCAAAGATCACGGTGCCATATTGGCTGTTATTTGTGTAAAAAGTGCCGGTATCGACCATGCCCATCCACTGCATCTCGTTAGCATCCGGGATACCATTGCTATTGTAATCCTGCATCCAAATTTTGCGCGAAGATGAGACGGGAGAGCCGTGGGCACTCCAGCTGATGATGCCGTAATCCTGATTTTGGATCAGATTGCTGAGATTATCTTGATTGAGCGCATAATCAGCGGGGTAGGATTGCACCACTCCCAGCTCTTCATATAGCGTGCTTGTTTCAAAGTCCCGCAAGACGCTCTGCCGAGCAAACTCCGAAAAGGTCGCTCCATCCGTCTGAGGCATGTTTAGCACGGGCTCATTGGCATAATTCAAGAAAGCCGCGGGTAAGAGTGCTTTCTGCTTGAAAGCATCCCCGCTTTGCTCAAATTCCACGATGCGCAGAGCTATTGCTGCCACTTCAGCAGCAGAATTTGTGCTGATCCTTCCCACAAAGGCTTCTGGAGTATAGCTCACGCCATAATCTTCTTCACCATATTGACTGTAATATTCGCCCAGACGTCCGTCATTGTCTGTGTCCCAATCACTGGTCAGATCAGCATAATAGAAGTCTGAAGGCACGGTCGAGTTGCCATTGGGCTCAGGGCACAATTGAGCGATCGGGACCAGGTCATGATCTCCCAAAAGCAGCAGATAACTAAAGGGATTGTCTTGCAGCTGATCGATCAGATGATTACGCAATTTCTCCGGAAGATTGGAGCCCGGACTCTGCGCCAAGACGAGGTTTATGTCAGAAAACATAAGTTCAAAACCCTGCCCTTGACGAAAGCTCACCCATGGCCCCAGCGCCGCGTATAGCTCAGGACTTCCGACGACCCGGATGCCCATGGCATGATCCCGATCCTGCCGATACCAGCTCGGCATCTGCTCTTGATTCACAAAGAAGTCCTCAGCCATAAATGTAGCAGGGATCTTGCCGAGATTACCCCGGGGAGCATCATACATGATTCTAAAACGAATACGCTCATCCCATAGCCCGCTGCTCTGATCATAGGGCAAAACACGGAAAGAAGCATAGCTCATCTCGCCCCAACGGTGCTCCCCAAGATATGCTATGCTCGAAGATGCAGATCTTTGCGGCAATGATGCTATGATGGCGTCGCTGCTGATAAAGGGCGGATTAAGATCAGCAAAACTCTTTGCAGAAGGCCGAGCATGCGTCACCGCGGCTTCGTGGTGCAGGATCTCAGCGTCCTTGGGAAGCAGGATATTGACGGTATATGAAGGGCTGCGTAGCCTGCCCGGTGCAGAGTGATAACCTTTTGCATCATGCTCACAAAATTCCACCTCCAGCTCCAAGCTTCCCGCTATAAGTAAAAACGGCAAAAAAGCAAACAAGAGGATGGCGATGAGTTTCATTGCCTTGCCTTTTTATGCCTTTGACTGCTCTTGTTGCGAGGCTGTCTGGGCAGGAAGCCTTTCGCTTTGGCTTTTGGCATGTTCATAGTGGCAGTTTTGAGCACATTGATGTCGAGGCTTTCTTGGTTCTGCGTAAGAAACTCTTCCACCGGCTCAGAAGCCTTGTTCCAAAGATCTCTCAAAAAGGCTCCCATCACTTGCTGAACGACCTTTTCCCGCTCCGAAACCAGCGGTTGGATAAACTTGAGCAAATCCTCGGGATCAAGTGCTTGCCTGTGAAACATTAGCGATGCCACGACTGCCCGGCGAGTCCACTTGCTTTTGGAGTCGCGCCAGGAAGCAAAGGACTGTAGGTCAACCAGATCGAGCTCAAAAAAGACAGGCAGGATCTTGCTGCCAAGTAGATCGGCATGAGCCCAATTTTCCACACCAACATCCAGCCATTCTTTGATCCGCTCACGCACATAAGCGTCAATGCGGGGGCGGTGCTTTTTGATCAACATGATGGCGATCGTCCCAAACTCATACTTCCCGGTCTTAAAAAGATGCACTCCCAAATCGGCAATTTCTCGCGGACTCAGCTTATAATCAGCCAAGATGCGGTCTCGCAAGACCTTCAATTCCTCATCCTCAATCCCAAAGGCATCATAGCCCTCAGGAAAGTTTCGCAAGTTGCGGATCGCCTGATTGGGGTCTTCTCGATCAAAACAGAAGTTCCCTATCTGCTTGAAAATGGTCTCAAGTTTTTTATTCATCTTTTTCATAATTTCTTGCTCCAGTGCCCGTTAATACCCAATATGCCAAGCCGATGATGCCAAATACAATACATAAAGCAAGGATCGTTCCAATAATCGTGAAAGCATGATAAGCTAAAACCAAAACAAAGCAAGATATCTCTTGTGTCTCTAGATTGATCATTACGGGTCATCAGATACTGACCATCTCGATATTCTCCAAGAGAATAGCATCAGATCAAACACCCTATTTCACCTATTCTGCTTTCTTGCTGTCTACATTTATCAACAGATCGGCAATCCTCTGATAACGCGGTTATTAAGGGCATTATCGGCATTAATAAGATCACGAGTCCTGCTCATGATCACTCCGATTCAGATAAAACTATTCCATTAATGCAATAATACGCTTGACAGCAATTTGACATCTTTTACCAAGGATATTGATTGCCCATAGTGGCAAAAATGAAACACTGTCAAATACATTGTGTTGCAAGTAGGTATGCGTATGAAAAGAATAAAAAATATAGTTTTGGCAATTTTCCTGCCCCTTCTGTTTTTGCAGATCGGCGGAGTGCTGCACGCGCAGACTCAGGTGGGCAGCGTCTTGGATCTATGGAAGGTGCGAGAAAACCTTTCGGAATCATATATCCAGACTGCTCATATCGATCTGGACATCTATGCCCCGAGTTTTATCTCAGGAAACTTCTACCATCCCGGCGACTATGTGACCCACACTGATGGATACATCTATCATTGTAACTCCAATACAAACTCATCTCCTTCAGGAAACTCAAACTGGACCAAACTTTGGGAAGCAGCTAAGGGCTGGGAACCGATCGGCACAGAAAACTCTCCCTTCAAAGGCGTCTATGATGGCGCCGGATATACTGTCAAAAACCTCTATATCAATCGTGGCGCAAATGCCTCCGCAAACAACGTCTCTCCCTCAGGAGGGGAAAACCACATTGGCCTCTTTGGCTATGTGAGTAACTCAAACAACGCCGATGCTGAGATCAAGAACCTAGGCATCCAAAATCCCCGCGTGACCGGCAGAAAAGCAACCGGTGCCTTGGTGGGGAAAGCCTCATCAAACAGCAACACTCAAACGGTGTTCATCAGCAACTGCTTTGCGCATGGCGATATCGATTCCCATGTCAAGGGTTTTGGCTCCACCGGGGGCCTTGTGGGAGAAGCAGTAAACAGTCACCCCAAATTTGGTCTGATCGAAATTTGGGAGTGCTGGACTGATGTCAATATCTCCTCCACTCATCCGCTCAATAGCTATGGACAAAACCCACAGAAAAGAGAAAATCTTCGTTATGGGGGCTTGGTCGGCTTCATGAATCGCAGCATTGCCTACGACTGTTTTGCCTACAACCACGTAGTTGGCGGAGATCAAGTAGGCGGCATTGCAGGCTTTCTGGAGAATGCAGGTGTAACTCGTTGTTATTTCAGCGGTACCGTGACGCAGAATATTTCTGCTAACAATAACTCAGGGATTGGGGCAATCGTCGGAGACAGCTCGGGAAACATACCAGGTGCTATTGATAATACGACTGGTAATAATTCCGCCCCTAACTGCTACTATCCTGCAAACAACCCTCCTCAGGTCAATCCCGTTGATGGTCAAAGCCCAAATAACCAAGGCGCAGGGATAGATTTTACTGATCCAGAAAACTTTGATGAAGATTGGGATTTCTCTGATGTATGGGATTTTAACGATGGCTTGCCCGTCTTGGACGAGACCCCCATCCAAGAGCTTCCGGATTATTACTACTACACGGTCGAGGATGGCGATTGGGACGCGGAGATCTGGTATAAAACAACCAATCCGGGCTTTGTGGGTGGCTTTGCCAGATCCGCTGGGCCGGATCCCGATAAAAGCCTTGGCATTCAGATCGCAAATCAGGTCTATCTCAATCAAGATCTTGTGCTGGACAATCTCATTATCGGAGCATCCGGTGGGCTAAGCGTGGGTGCCGCTTCCACTTTGACGATCACAAATGGCTCCGGCGATGCGGATCTTGTGGTGGAAGATGAGGGCAGCCTCAATCTCCAGGGAAGCTTGAACCTTGGCGACGACAGCACTATGGAAGTAAAGGGCAAGGGTAAAGTGTCTGTTGATGAAGATACTGGCGCGATCAATCCCGGACAAAACACAAACCTCATCGTCAATAGTGACGACTTTGCCTTTGATAATGTGGGGGTAGATGGCTTTGATTCTCCCCACAATGCCTTTATGCGCTTCCCTCCCACAAATCGCTTTCTACGCCCCTTCTCTGCCTCCAGCTCGCAGACAGAATTGCTCCCCCATTTCATCAATCGCAAATGGCACATAAATGGCAGAGCTCTAGAGCAAAACACAACCAAGACCATTACCCTGTTCTGGAATGCCGCTGATGATGAATACTACGACTGGGCAGCCAATGGCGCGACTCCCGTAGTGTATTTTGGCGAGATGTCTCAAAACATCATTGATTATGATGTCGAGTCCAATTTCAGATCAGTGACTTTTAATTGGGGATTTGAAACAGAAGCAGATGGAGCCAAAGCAGAGTTTAAGATTCAGCTACAGTCGGGAGATACCCTCCCCGTGGAGCTTTCGGCATTTAACGCACAGTCCTATCAGGGACGCTCGA